>JAFSXA010000174.1 GCA_017450135.1 Clostridia bacterium
GGCAAGGCTCACTGTTACCGGTCGTAGGGGCTGACGTTCCCTCAAAAACATGGTCGTCTCACTCGCTTGTAGCGCTTCGTGATCCTCCCTGTTTTTTCACCTCACCGCCTCGCTTCATCGTCCACCGGACGCGCTTCGGCGGTTCGCCCTCGGCAGCCCGTCAGATTCTGCTGTTTTTTAAAAGGTCGCCGAGTCGTCGACCCCTACAAGTGCGTACAGTCGGCTTTGCCGATCTTTACAGACAAAGTGCGTATTTTTATTTTTAAAACACCTCAACAAATCCCGGTTTGTATCTATGTCTCACAAAAATGCATTAAGAAACACAAAGAAAAAAAATCGCGCCCGTAAGGACGCGATAATAATTATTTGATTTCGGTTACGATCTGGCTAAGGT
This sequence comes from Clostridia bacterium, assembly GCA_017450135.1. GTDB lineage: Bacteria > Bacillota > Clostridia > Oscillospirales > Acutalibacteraceae > CAG-488. The sequence goes on from JAFSXA010000174.1 coordinate 395, forward strand.
ATTTTTCATCCGTGGCCTCGCCGACGTCAGCACCGGCTCCCGCCTCATAGACCATTTTATCTTTGATCGGAACCTTTGTTTCACTGCCCATCCTGAACCATTCATATTCCGTATCAATGTTCCCGATATCTATCACCCGGTAACCCGAGCCGATCAGCCGCATCGGAATGATCGATGCCGTAGGCCCTATGGCAAGGAGGATCAGGCACGATTTGTCAAACTTTTCTATCTCCGCAACGATTTCATCCGCCCTGTCATAGCACTGAGCTATCGGGCAAAGCACGCGGCGAACCGAGGCGGCGTTGTCAAACAGGTCGTTGCCCATTCCCAGGCGGCTCTTTGCGCCCTCTGCAATAACAACGTCCCTGCCGTCCCACACCTTTTTGAGATGCGAAAAATATGAGGCGCAGCCGCTCTTGTCGCGGTAGTTGTTGTACGGCCGGGAAATGAAAGCGTTGCCGTAAACCTTATCGGGATCGAGGCAGGCGTACCACGCTCTGCGATAGAAGGACAGGTGCTTTTTCCAGTGCTTTGCGGCAGGATCGTTATACTGAGCCAGCGAGTCCCTGCCGAAAATATCGGGCACGCAGACAAGCAGCTCATCCTCGTGGGACGAGAGAGTTTTTTTCAGCTCGCCGCAGAGCTTCTCATTTGCCTCCTGAAACGCGAGAGGCGTATTAAGAGTCAGCTTGATCTCGCCGTCGCCGAAGCGCGCAACGGAGCAGCCGCTCTCTAAGATGCGGTCGACCGTTTCCTCTATCGTCATCACTTTTATCGGTCTGACTCTGCGCGAATAGAAGTAATCAAAAATAAGATGCGTTTTTTCCTTGATAAATACTCTGATACGGTAAAACAGATCCCAGAAAAAGAGCAGAAATTTTTTCATTATCTCACCCTATATTTTAAAAAGCTCGTCGATTGAGGCTCTCGCTCTTTCAATATACTCCGGCATAACCTCTTTGAGCTTTGCCTTGTACTCATCCTTATTATTGTAGAACTTAATGAATTCCTCTGTCAGGCTGTTTTCGTCGGCAAGCTCCGACACGGGAATGACAAAGCCCTCGTCCGTGCCGAAGATATCCTTGGCTATCCCCTTTGACTTGACGCTGTAGCCCACGACAAGAGTCGGCACGCAGGTGCTGTAAGCGGCGATGGTGGAGTGGGTCCGCGCCCCGACAAAAGCCGAACAGCGCGATATAACGCTCTTGTACTCCGAAGCAGTGGCGTCGTTGCCGACCATGGTCAGCCTGTCGCTGTCAAAGCATTCGTAAACC
>JAFSXA010000175.1 GCA_017450135.1 Clostridia bacterium
GACGAAAGCTTCTCTCTCTTTGATGAAGCGGGCAAACGCAGGCTGTTCCCGGGGAGCTACACCGTGTTCATCGGCGGAGGACAGCCCGACGCGAAGACGCAGTGCGCAAGCGTTGATATTATGCTTAAAAATGTTTAATCGAGAGGGAAGAAAATGCTTTTTAAGAAAAGCTTCAATGAGCTTACGACCGACGAGCTGTATCGAATATTAAAGCTCAGGGTTTCTGTTTTTGTTGTTGAACAGAATTGTAATTACATGGAGCTGGATGACCGCGACCGCGACGCCGTCCACGTTTGGATAGAGGATGAGAACGGGATCAAGGCGTATCTGCGCGTCATGGACAGAGGCGTTGAAAGTGAATACGTGTCCATCGGCAGGGTGATTGCCGTTGAAAGACGTTGCGGCTGGGGAAGCCGTATTCTCGAAGAAGGTATCCGTGCGGCGAAGGAATTCTACAACGCGGACAAGATATATCTTGAGTCGCAGGTATACGCCGAGGGTCTGTATGAGAAGCTCGGATTTCGCAGGATATCGGATGAGTTTCTCGACGTCGGTATCCCGCATGTAAAAATGCTGCTTGATATTTCTGGTTACAAGAATGATTGCGCTGAACAAGTATAAAAAAGCAGGCAGGTTTACGCCGATAAAACATAATAAAAAACATGGTGCGGAAAAAAGCTTCTACACCATGTTTTCATATGTGATTATTTCATTTTGTGTTCGACTTGTTGACGTTCCGTTATAACTATTCGTTGGCGTGAACGATATCGTTTGGGCCATCCTGCCAGAACGGTACGCATTTTTGCGTCAGGTTTCCGTTGGCGTCAAAGCGGAACTGGATCTTATATCCGAGTCCGGCGTAGCTGGTGCTTCCGTCCTCGTAGGTGTGCGTTTCGACGCTGAATAACGGTGAGATACCCTGCGCGGCGAGGGTGTGGTCAACTGTAAAAATGACGAACCACGCCGTTATGACGGCGAATATGCAGATCAGAACTATCTGCACCGGTTTGAGCTTTGTTTTACCGCGTGCCTTTTTGACCTTCTTCTTTGAACCGGGTTCGGCGTCCGAGATCTCCGCCTCGTCGTCCATAATAAATGTGGTGGACGTTTCGTCGATTATCATCATCCCGGGAGAAGCGTTGTTGTATGCGTCCGCGCTCTCCGGTATGGGTTCCGAGTCCGGTTCAGGTTCAGGCTCGGGCTCCGGTTCGGGAACAGGCTCCGGTTCGGGTTCGGGCGCAGGTTCGAGCTCGGGCTCGGGAATGGTCTCGTCATCTTCTTCATCGTCGTCAAAGCTCAGATTGGAAGAAATGGCCTCATAATTGAATTTAAATTCACCGTTACCGTTCGGCGCGTTTATTTTTCTGTTTTCAGCGGAAGTTTTTTCAAGCAGATCGTCGATTTCATCGAGTCTGTCATTTTTTTCTCTATCCATACTATACCTCCATGCTCTTTAAATATTATATACTATAACAGGATTAAATCAAGACAATTTTTGAAAATTTTCGCCGATCGCGTAAAAAACGGGTTTTTTTGATAAAAAGCTCTTGATTTAATCAATCATGAGTGCTATAATACTTTAGCATTCAAAAAAGTAAAGATTTGCGCCGTTAGCTCAGCTGGATAGAGTGTTTGGCTACGAACCAAAAGGTCGAGGGTTCGAATCCCCCACGGCGTGCCAAGATTGACAAGCCCATTCCATACATAAAATGGAGTGGGTTTGTTGCTTTTTCAGGGCATTTTTTGACCAAAATGATGCGTCTTGACCATAAAATAGGCTCGAAAATACATATCAACCGGTTGCAAACCTAAAAACCGTCAGGTTTGCTTCTTTTTTGAAATCTAAACATAAAAATAAGTGGTTTTTATTGCTGTTAACCAGAAATGTATGGTATAATACTTTCAAACGGAGGTGGGCAAATGGATTTTGATTTTTACGGCAACGCCGTTCAAGAGTATTTGGCTGAATTTGAAGAGAATACTCGCCGTGTTCTAAAAAAGATAAAGATACCTCAAGCAGTAATTGAGCTACAGATTCAAGATGAAAAAGAAAAGATCGAAAAACTCATATGGTGAACTACAGAAGGACATCATTAAGACCGCGGATTCTTGTAATATGCTTATTGGCGACATAGAACACGCAAGAAGTCATGGGGTTTGTCACAATAAAACTGATTTTGAATTAGAAGAAGAGAAAACTAATTTAGAAAAAGAGTTACAAACAAGGTTTTCTGAAAAGCGCGGTAAAGCCTATGAAAAGTGGTTGAAGATATAGAATATTTAATAATTTGTTTTCATGCGATATTTAATACATTATAGGAGGAAGAATTATGTTTGATAATATTGGAGGAAAGATTAAATTACTTGCAAAAATACTCTGTTGGATTGGTATTGTGGCATCTGTTATTGTTGCTGTCATAATGTTCGTGAGTATTGAAGATGCCCCATATTCACAAGAAGGAACATATAGAGGTCTTGGTTTTGCATTTTTGTTTATAGGACCACTCGTTTCCTGGGTTTCGTCTTTTTTGCTTTATGGATTTGGAGAGACAATTGATCTTTTACAGCAAAACGTTGACAAACAGTCAACGATTATTAATAAACTAAATGAAAAACCAAATATTATAAAAGAAGTTGTTAAGGAAGAACCAAAAACCATGATACAGGATATAGAATCTAATCTCCCTAAAATTTGAGGTGTTATTATATGAATGAAAGGTTTGAAACCCTATATAAGTTGGATGAAAACTTGTACAATTCTGGATCACCGGTTATTTTGTCTGTAGGATTATTACTAAAAGACAAAAAAACAGGGAGTATTATTACACAATTAAAGTTTTTAAGCATTTCAGAGATACCAATTAAAGCGTTAAAGATATCTATCAATGCCTACGATGTTTCCGGGAAGCAAGTTGAAGGAATTGAAGAATACCAATATCTTGATCTAAGTGTTAAAAACGGCGAATATTTTGGTTTTAACAAAGCCATTATTATGCCCAATAATGTGACACGATCTATTAGAATACAGGATATATTAGTTGTCTTTGAACAAGGAACCTATGAATTGACAGGCTCAGATCTTTTTCCTTTAGATAAACCGAAAAACCTCTTAACAGAGTTTTCAGAACCTGATATGATTAAGCAATATCAAATCGATGCATCTACCCAGGGAGAATACATTCCTAAATCTATTGGTGATTTATGGATATGTGCCTGCGGAAAGCCAAATTCAACAGATGTTTGTTCTGCATGTCATACAACAAAAGAGAAGATTTTTGATGCTTATAATCCTAACATATTAAAAGAACATCTTGGGATGCGGCTCGAAAAAGAGAAAATAGAAAAAGAGCGAAAGGCTGAATTGGAGGCAATTGCAAAAAAACAAAAGGAAGAAAAAGAAAAGCTTGAAGCTACACAAAAAGCTAGAGAGGAAGCTGAACGCAAAAAGAGAATTAAAAGGTATTTAATTATAGGATGCGTTGCTATTGCAGTAATTATTGCAATTTTTGGGATAAATTTATCTATAGAAAGACAAAACTCAATAGAAGATATAGAAAAATATATATCAGAAATGAAATATGAGCACGCATTTGATAGAATTAATCAAAGTAATCTTTCTGCTTCCCAAAAGAGAGCATATATAGAGAAGATTCAACCAAAAATGGTTGAACAATACAATGACACGCCAGAAAAATATCAGGTTTTGAACGTTGATGGTTTATTAGTATACAAAAACGATAATGTTATATATTATTTAGATGAAAACGGCAAGCAAATTGATATATATAGGTGCAGAGAAGATAATGCACAATATAGAAATCTTGGAGGTGGAGTCAAATACTGGATCGGTGGCGAGAGAATACAACTTGGATTTGACTACATTTATGCAAACGGATATATATTATTTATTGAATACGGCGAAGAACATAACAATGATGAGATTAAAACTACTTACAAGTATATACGAGCCTTAAACATTGAAACGGGGTTTTGGGAAACTCTTGATTATAATACGCATTCTACCTGTTTTAAAAAACTATATGACGGAAGAATATTGTTAGATCATTATTATTCTGATACTGTTTTCAATCCGTATACGGGTAAAGTGGATGAAAAGCGTGATTGGTTAACAGAAGAGGAACGTAACAACATTATTTACGATACTGATTCAAAGTAAGTTCATTATAATCAATGTGATTAATAATTTAACAAGTGATTTGCATATTCAAGCGATTAAGTTCATTACATATATGTTCACTGTAAGAGGAGTGTAAGAACTACTTTTTCACCCAATTTTCCCGTTTTGTGATTTCGAGCGATAATCACAGCACAAAAAGTCGACATTTTAGAGAAATCGATAATGTCGGCTTTCTTTTTTCACATATTTATGATATAATAAAAACAGATCCAGTAAATCGGGATTCAAAAGGAACTGTAATTATGAAATTCGGTGTTTACTTGAAAAAGAGTTTGGCTGCGATGATCACCGTTATAATTTGCCTTTTCCTCCTTGGCGGATGCGGCAAGCAACAATATCCGCCTTTACCCAAAAACGCCATTGCATTTGAAATGGGAACCTTTGAAGATACCGGGCATGATAACGCACTGTACGGAACCATCAAATACAACGGCAGGCTGTACGTCCCCTATGGGATCGCCGGCAACTCTTTTCGACCGGAATATGTCGAAAAATGCGTGGGGTATATTATTCAGGATGAGAACAGCTCTTATTTTGTTGATTTGGAAAACAAGGACAGACGATTGTACACCGTAAAAGAGGATCCGAATAATAATTTTCTGCCGGAATATGATGAAACGGTAAAACTGATGAATACGCCTTCATTTTACCGTGCGTTGGATACAAATGGAAAAGAAATAGAGATTCCCGGGTTTGTCGTTGCTTCCGGTGACGAGCTATGGTATTAATACTGCTGTTGGTTTAAACGCAGCTATTGAGCGAGAACGATTTGGAATTGAATGCGACAAACTATGGTTTGTTTGGGGTGAGGGAATGAAATTCGGATGGATAAATCTTTTGGGCGGTGTTTTTGTAATTCTGCTGTTGATACCGAATATCGTTTATGCGATAAAGAACAGAGATCAAAAAAATCTTTGCGATAACAAGGCAATGAATGCTATCGAGCAGATCGGAAGATACGCCTGCATTGTACTGATGTGGTTTCCGCTGTTTGTTTGGGAATTCGGGTTCGGCAGCGTTTTCAAAATGGTACTTTATGTTGCCGGCAACGTAGCGCTCATGACGGCGTACTGGATTTTGTTCGCGGTTTATATGCGGCGGAAAACCTATGCGCTTGCGCTTGCTTTGGCGATCATTCCCTCATGCATTTTTCTTTTCAGCGGCGTCCTTTTACGGCATTGGTCGCTTGTGTGTTTTGCCGTTCTGTTCGCCGTGGGGCACATTTACGTCACAATAAAGAACGCGGAGAAAGAATATGTACAGTGAACAAGATCTGAAATATGCGGCGGAGTTTCGTGAGGAGATACACAGTGCGGCTCTGGCTAAGGTCAGAGCGGTTTACCCCCGCGCCGATCAAGTGGTTGATAAATATCCGGTTGACGCTTATTTTCAAGAAGTATGGGACTATCCGGGGCAATGGTATACTGTGGTCGCAACGCCGCCCGGAGCCGGAAGCCGAAATAACCTGATCGATAACATTGTACGCGAAACGATTGAATATTACCGGAACAGCGGCGACGCTTATACCGACGATGGAGTTTACCGGCTGATTGCCGATTATCCTGATGTTGTCTGCGATTATTGTATCGTTAACGCGCAGAATGAATATGCAAAAACAGCCGGTGTTTTTCCCTTCCGCGGGGTCCATTCGCATCGCCTTGCTCTGGAGTGCGCCGCACGCGAGCTTTTTGAAGACGGCCAAGAGTGGTCTTACGATATCAGGGGCGCTTCGTGCAGAAAGCTGAGCAGTAAAGCCCTGTTTGCCCCGATCAATTCGGATGAGTGGTTGAATTACCGCAGAGCGTTCCTCTGTCCGCCGCACGGAAATTCCTATACCGACAGCGATTTTGAGCGGGTAAACGCCGTTTTGTTTCCCGGCGGAGCGGAGGGACTGGACGTTTGCAGATGGACTACGGACTGGTCGGAATACTTCGATGAAGGTCACGAGTGGTGGGGCGCGCTCTGCCTGACCGTCTATGACAGAACGCTCGACCGTTTTGCAGTCATTATGGCTTCTGCGACGGATTGAAGCTCCGCTTTCGGATAAAAAGACAAGTATATTTTATTGCAGGTGACCGGCATGAAACGAAAAACAGCAAAAGAGATTCTTACAGCTTCTTTTCAGGAGCTTGCGGCGGTAAAAAACGTCGATAAGATCACGATCCGGGATATTGCGGACAACTGCGGGTATTCTCCTGCAACCTTTTACCGGAATTTTAAAGATAAATATGATCTTATCGCATGGGAGCACACCAGAGCCGTCGCCGAGATCGTCGACCGTACCGGTGATGATGATTATTTGTGGAAGCAAACGCTTTACGACGGGGCGCAGATGTATAATGAGAATAAGGACTATTTGGCAAACCTGTTGAAACACACGTCCGGGCATGATTCGTTCATGCGATATATGGCGGAAATCAATTGTTCGTCGCTGGAGAAGTACATTCTTTCCGTCAAAGGTGATCAGAAGCTGACACATGAAGAAATGATGTGTGTAAAAATATATTGCTTCGGCTTGGTCGGTCTTGCTTGCGAGTGGATCATGGGACAGATAGATATAACAATTGAAGAAATTGCCAAAGCTTATGAACAATCGATTCCGGAGCCGCTCAAGAAATATCTTTTGTAAGTGAGAGAAATCGGCATATTTATCTCATTATGAGAGATTGAAGCAGTATTATGAATTGAAAAACCTTCATTATCGGATATAATCATAATCAGTTGTTGCGCACAATAATACAGCGCACAATTAAATTTAGTATCTGATTCGGAGGTAAATCACAATGACAAAAATTGAGTTTTTGAAGTATCTTTCAAAGGGATGGTTCGGCAATTCCCAGCAGCACTCTATTCATGCGCAGCTTTTGAAGGCACGCGGTCTGAACAAGCTGGCGGACAAAATCATGGCGGAATCCGATGAGGAATGGGAAGAGGCGAAGAAGGTCAACGCCCGTCTGATCGAGCTGGGTGAGACGCCTGCTGTTGAGATCGATGAGTATCCGGTGATTACCGATATCAAGGAAATGCTTGAATACGACTGTAAGGAATCGGCGGAAGCGCTGCCGATGATGAGCAAGGCTCTTGCGCTGTTCGACGACGACTACGTAACCAGACATATGATCGAGGAATTCATCATTGATGAACAGGATCATTACAACTGGGTCAAAGGTCATCTCTGCCTTATAGATCAGATCGGCATGGAAAACTATATGATCGAGATGATCGGTGAATAAAGGAGTAAATGCCATGAGTGAAAAGGAAATGATTTTAGAGGCTATGAGAAAGGCCGGAGAACCGCTGAACGCCGGAAAAGTTGCTGAACTGACAGGACTTGAACGCAAGGTCGTGGATAAGGCGTTTGCTGAAATGAAAAAAGACGGTTCTATCGTATCCCCTGTCAGATGCAAGTGGGAACCGGCTGAGAAATAATTGTTGAAAAAATGTATGACCGGCATTCCTTAAAAGACAAGGTATGCCGGTCTTTTACGGCAACGTGAAAAATGAGGTCTGATATGGAGAATGTTAAGAACGATAAATACGACTCCATCCGTCTGGAAAACCAGATATGCTTTCCCTTGTATGCTTGTGCGAAGGAAGTGATACGGCAGTACAGAAAACCGCTGGAGAGACTGGGACTGACATACACACAGTACGTTGTGATGATGGTGCTTTGGGAATTCGGCGGTATGACGGAGGGCGAGCTCGGGAGAAGAGTATATCTCGACTCGGGAACACTGGCGCCGCTTTTGAAACGGATGGAAAAGCAGGGATATATCAAACGTGTTCGACCTGAAGCAAATGAAAGAAAACTGTTTATTGAACTTACGGCGGCGGGAAACGCGCTGAAGGATCAGGCGACAGCTGTGCCCTGCGAAATGAAAGACTGTCTGAAGCTCGAACATAATGAGCTTATGCAGTTGAAAAAATTATTGGATAAGGCAATTATACAAATGGAGGTATAAATATGATCATCAAAGCGGTAAAATTCAGAAAAGACGGGTTTTATACCCAGCCATTCATCTTCGGCGGCGAGGAGGGAGTCGAAAAATTCGATAAGAATATCCGCTACCGCGGCAGTCTGCAGAATTATCTGATCGACACCGGCGACGAGGTGATACTCGTTGACACGGGGCTTCCCGCCGGAACACCGGAGGAAGCGCCGGACGAAAACAGCCCGATATTTACGGGAAAAGATATCTGCGGTTATATGGAGGCGTTCGCCGCGCTCGGTTATAAGTCGGAGCAGGTCACAAAGATCCTGCTGACGCATAAGCACGCCGACCATTCCGGAGAGCTTAAATCCTTCCCGAATGCGAAGATTTACGTCGGCGCGGAGGAAACGTCCGCCGAGGAGCTTCAGGGATTGGATAATATAGTGCCCGTTGAATATACAGACGGAGCGTATTACAATTTCCCCGAGAGTCAGAAGATCGCGGACGGAGTTTATTTCATCAAAGCAAAAGGCCACACCAACGGAAACAGTATCGTGATCGTGAAAAACGACGGCTTGTTCTATATGCTCCAAGGAGATATCACCTATATGGATGAGGCGCTGTATGAGAACAAGCTTTCGGTCGTGTTTGATGATCTTATCGCGGCGCGTGAGACGCTTGACCGCGTCCGTGATTTCGTTCGCAATCACCCGACGGTTTATTGCGGAACACATACGCCGCAGGGATATGAGAATCTGGAGGCAAAGAGAGTTATTGACCTTGACGATCCGGTTCCGACCGTTCTTGCCGAGGTCGACTTCAGCGCCCAAAAAGCAAGCGGAAAATACGTCTGCTCGATTTGCGGTTACGTTTACGATCCCGCCGAGCACGACGGCGTCGCGTTTGAAGACCTGCCCGACGATTGGAAGTGCCCAAGGTGCAAACAGCCTAAGGAGAAGTTCAACCGAGCGTGATGTGTTAATACAAGAGATCGGCAGTTCCCGATTTGAGGTGATGAGGTTATGGAGTACGGATATTCGATTTTGATGGGGTGCTTCTCAGCGGCGATCCTTATTTACGCCGGACTGATGGCCTTGACGAAGGACTATAAAATCCTTCCGTTGCGGTCAAGACAGTCGGTAAAGCCTAAGGATCCCAAAAGGTATATGGCGCAGCTTGCAAAGGTTATCGCTCTGGTCGCGCTGTCTCCGGCGCTCAGCGCTCTTGCGGGGCTGTGGAATGCGGTCGCTGCCGGTATTGTTTTGATCGTCTCTATGGTTTTGTTCATTTGGCTCGGAACAAAGATCATGAAAGGCGTTGAATAAACAAGCTTGTTCAAATTGACAGGCAGGCAAAAACGATGTATAATATCGAAAGAACCAATACATGATCCGCATAACTTCAAAACAGAAAGGAACGTCGCACATGAAAAAACTTATTTGCTGTCTGCTTGCTCTGATCCTTGCAGTCGGGTTCGTCACACCTGCCTTTGCCGCGGAAACTACCGCTCAACCGTATGAACGCGTGTTCATCATCGGTATTGACGGCGCAGGCCGCTTTATAAAGGATGCTAACACACCGAACTTTGACCGCATTTTTGCCGATGGCGCAGTTGATTACACCGCCCGCGCCGAGATCGAAACAACCAGCGCACAGAACTGGGGCGCAATCCTGACCGGCGTATCGTACTCCAGGCACGGGCTGAAAAACGGCATTATGGAAAGTGTTGAACGCTCAAGCGACACAAAGTATCCCACCGTTTTCACCTATGCCCGCCGCGCATTCCCCAACGCGGAGCTTGCCTCCTTCGTCAATTGGGAGGCTATAAACATCGGTCTTATCGAAAATGATATCAACGTCAACAAACAGCGTCCGGGCGACGACGAAGCCGTAACAAGCGCGATATGCAGCTATTTTGACGAGGGCAACAAGCCGACTCTGTTTTTCACTCAGTTGGACAGCGTCGACCACGTCGGCCACGAGAAGGGCAGTAAATCGGCGGAATACATCGCACAGATAGAAACCGCGGACGGTTATCTCGGCCGTATCTATGACGCTGCCGAGCGCAACGGTCTGCTCGAAAACGCTCTGTTCATAGTTGTTGCCGACCACGGCCATAAAAGCACAGGCGGCCACGGCGGCCTGACCATGCGCGAAACCAACGTCACCCTTGCTTTAAGCGGCAAAGGCGTTGTCAAGGGCAGCTCGCTTGATAAGATCGCCCGCAACCGCGACGTGGCGGCAATCGTGCTTTACGCGCTGGGCATCGAACGCCCCGATTACATGACCTCACGTATTCCCGCCAATCTGTTTGAGGGCGTCAAGGGCGAGACCCGTCCTTTCCGGAACGATCCGTTGGACTTTATTCTGTCCGGATTGAGCTGGATCATTACCCTTATCACCAAACCTTTCTGATATTTGAATTATTCCCGAAAAAGCCCGATCAAGTATTCGGGCTTTTTCTGTACAGAACAAGGTACTATGACTTTGCGCAAAAAAGTACTCCCCGGACAGTTTCTTCAACGTGATAGTATCATGTAACATCTAAAGATATTGATAAATGTTAATAAAAAAATAAGGAGTTGTAATTATGAACAGGATCATTGCTTTTTTATTGGCTTTCATTTTTTCATTTTCAGTTCCTTCGTCATTTATTACTTCCGCCTCTGCTGATTCAGAGGTTGCTTCTGCCGACAATTTCTTTACAGGTACAGGCGGTTCCGCCGATGGGATTACGAACACAGGCAAATGGCGTCTCGGCTATTCAAAGCAGCTTTTAACGCCGGATGATTTCGGCAGCAAAACCTATTATGCCGGCGGCAACTTCAGCGTAAAGGCAACCGAGCATCTTTTCAACGGCTTTTGCGTTCCGCTGCATCAAAAATATACGGATATTTATACCCGCGCCATAGCTGTGGAGGACGGCAGCGGCCGCGGTATTTCCGCCATTGCGGTGGCGGACTGCATCGGTCTTACAAACGTTGACGTGCGCAACATCCGCGCGCTGATCCTGCAAAAAGCAGGGGATGATTTCCGCTTTGCCGATATCACCATCGGCGCGACGCATTGCCATAGCTGCATTGATACCCAGGGTGTCTGGTCTAATCCGCTGCGCAAAGGCTCCGAAAACCTTTTGCGGTTGCTTCTTGGGCAGAAGGATTCGCTTGTACCGGGGTATGATTCCGAATATATGAAGTTTTTATATGAGCAGACAGCCGAAGCGGTCATTGACGCCTGCCGCAACATGCAGCCGGGCACGCTCACGTATACCTCTAAAGAAATAGGCAACTCGGAGCATGTTTATTATGAAGAGTATGACTGGGAATATGTTTATAATATTTATTTCCACCATAAGGCGAACCGCTCGACATCAATAGAATTGAACGCAAACCTGTCGCGCTTTGTTTTCCATCCGGAAAATTCCGCAAGCAGACCTGTGATGCTTGTCAACTTTGCCGCGCACCCGTATTACACCGCTTATCCTGATAATAATAATCAGAAGGGCGACGGCTTATCGGGCGATTTCATCTATTACATGGATGATATCATTTCAAAAGCAGGGTATGATTTCTTATTCTTTAACGGTTCGCTGGCAAGCGTTTACACCCAAGATTCTTATGTCACCAACCGTCAGCCTGCCATTAACACCCGTGATGCTGCAATGCGGCAATACGGCACGGTGCTCGGCAAGATTGCGCTCTCGATGACAAAAACACGAGCGGAAATTGAGGCGGATCCCTTTTTGGTAGATAAAGAAAAGGAGACTGAAGAGAGAGAAATCTTTATACAGGAAGCACAGGAGGACATTCAACGCGCCGAACAAAACGGCTATCCACCGCCGGTGTATTTTTGCTGGTATGAATGGCATACGCCGTCTGCGGAAGTTACGTTGCCGCCGCAGCTTGACACGTATTTTTCTGAGGTTCAGTTTGAAATTAACAATCCGATATTGTATATCGGCGGAAAGCTGAATCTTGTGCCTGCGCAGCAGGTGAAAAAGAACGGCAAAACGTATATCGTTTCCGAAATCGGTCTGCTGCAGTTCGGAGGTAAGGTCAGCATTGTTCTGGTACCGGGCGAATTATTCCCCGAGCTTGAAATCGGCGGCAAAATGCTTACTGCGCAGGGAAGCTGCAGAGGCGTTGATTTTCCATATCCGCCGCTGCGTGAAATGCTCGGCGAACATATCATTGTATTCGGGCTTGCCAACGACGCCGTCGGTTACATTATTCCCGATAATGACTATAAATTTAATTTGAATGTACGCGAGCATTACCATGAGCTGCTGAGCCTCGGCAGGCACACGGCGTCGGAAATGATGGGAGCGTTTCAGGCAATGGTTGCCGAAAACGAGATACCGATACTGTAAGCTTATTGTATATTGTTGAAAGGAGAATTAATATGAAACGCAAAAGATTTCTTTCAATGGTTTTGTGTTTAATTCTGCTGGTTTCGTCATCGACGGTTGCCGCTGCGGAAAACGCTCTGCCCGAAAGTGAGCACAACTATGCCGATAATGCTCATATAGTTTGGGAGTATTCACTGGACAATGCGCCGTACGGGCTTTACATTACGTTTTCCGAAGATACCTGTTTTGAACCGATTGATTATTCTGCTTCAAAAACAGGCGACTGGCTTACGATTTATACACCTTCAGAGTCGTTTGCAAAAATGTTTACAGGCAGCGAGCTTGCCGGCGCGGAGGTTTACGTTCCCGATCATTGTTTCAGACTGTCTTTAACGTCAGATGAAAGTGTAAATGCGTACGGCTTCAAGGTCACAAGCGTCCGCGCCGCCGAAAAGGATGAAGTGTATTCCGTATTGTGCCACCCGTGCACAGAAGATGCGGATGACTTTTCGCTTTGTTTCAGCAAAAGAGCGACCGCTGTTCCGGAGAATTTCAATTTTAATGAAATCATCTTCCCATCCTTTTACAGGGAGGGCTGGTATCTTGCTGGCTGGGCGAGGGAGCCCGGCGGGGAAATCTGCTGTGACATGACCGACAGCCCATCCCCGGATACGACAGAGCTCTGGGCGCATTGGATCAGGCTTTCACTCAGCCGGAATGAAATACTTCCGTTTTCAAATGGTGAGGGTTTCAATGTCGACGGTAAAAATCGGTATTACCTGACAGCGCACGATTACTTTATGTATCATCGCAATCTTTACCGCACCTTCGGTGTTGGGCCGTTTCCGACGCCGATTGTTTCCGCTGTGAATGCGATCAATCCTTTCTTGAGGAAATACAGAGGCTCGTGCTTCGGTATGGCGGTTGTCACGGCGCTGCAGCATTACGGCTACATTGACGTTTTGCCGATGCAGAATGCAAGCTGCATGGCTGAGATGCAGCCCGAAAAAGAGTTGATCAGCATCATTAACTATTACTGGATGCAGCAGGCGGCGGATTGGCCGGTGGAAAACAAACTGTATATAGCAGGCTCGCCTCTTTTTAAAGAACAGATGAAAAATCTTTATCAAAGCGCCGCAGGCGGAAACGTCGTGCTTTTCGGCTCCAAATCAATGGATCACACTGTTTTGGTGACCGCTGCGTATACAAACGCGAAAGGGGAGCATATTCTTGTTGCGTATGACAATAATGTGCCGGCTTTTTACGGAACCTCCTATAATACTCTTTCTTCCTTTACCATCAGCAGCGATTGGTCAAGCATCAAATATGCCGGAGTAGAAGATGTTACCGGCATTTACTGGACAGATGATTTTTCGCACTTTGAATCTCTGGATCTCAGTGGCAAAGGTTCCGTGCTTGCGTGGCACCGGGCGTTTTTCAGGCATATAAAAACGGTTTTTCTTGTATTATGGCAGATCATGTCAAAGGCATTTTGACGGGTTTCTGTACTATAAAGCAATTAAGCGGTGTAAATTTTATCGGTTTATCGAAAGGAGATCAATTATGGCAGACAAGTTAGAAAACTACGACGGGGAGATAGAAGATCTCGACAGTTTGGTAACTCTCACCGACGAGGACGGGAAAGAGACTGAGTTTGAATTTCTTGATCTGATAGAGTATCGGGACAGGCAATTTGTGGTGCTCCTGCCGACGGACGAGACCGGGGACAGCGGCGAGGTCGTGATCCTTGAGGTCAAGGATTACGGCAGTAAAAACGAGTCCTACTACGGAGTCGACGATGAGAATACCCTTATGTCTGTATTCAGGATATTCAGGGAAAGATTCAAGGAAATATTAGGCTCGCTTGACGGCGTCGATTGACCGAAATATGATCGGCGCTTCGGCAGGGGAGCAACGCATATAATTATTTATATAAGTATTGATATCATGCGGCGTTATATGTTAGAATCATATTGATAATATAAGCAGATGCTTAAAGGGGATGTGGATATTGAGTCAGGCTGCAACAAAAAACAGAGAGACGGCTGACGTAACTGCTAAAAAATTTGTTCCGAAGAAGGAATTCTGGTTTTTTAACATAGCTGCGCTCGGTCAGTGCCTCGCATACAGCTGTATGTCGAGCTATGTAACGGATTTTTATGTTAACGTGCTGAGGCTCACCCCTCTTTTTGTTCTTCTGCTGATGCTGCTCGCGAGGGTGTGGGACGCGGTGAACGACCCGATAATGGGTATGATAGTTGACAGGCACAGGACGCGCTGGGGCAGAATGAGGCCCTATCCGGTCATTACGGCGATACCGATAATGATATTGACCACCCTGATGTTCTTCAAGCCGAGCTTTGTCGACACTCCGCTGATGATATATACCGCCGTGGTTTACGTACTCTGGGGAATGACTTATACCGCCTCAGACGTGCCTTACTGGAGCCTGCCCAACGTGATGACCCCCAACCCCGATGAAAGAGCCAGGCTCATCTCCCTCGGCAGGACCTTCGGCGGCATATCGACCGGTATTGTCACGGTGCTTCCGATGATAATCGGCCCGATCCTGAGCGCAAAGGGTTATTCCGACGCCAAAGCCGATGAGATAAAGTATCTGCTCATGGCGGTCTCCTGCTCGATAATCGGCATGATAATTTTCTCCACTGTATCCTTCACGGCAAAGGAGAGGATAAATCTCCCGAATGCCGTAAAAAAAGCTTCCGGAGAAAAATCAAATCTCTATTACGTTTTCCACTGCAAGCCGCTCATGCTTGTAGTTATCTCGGGCGTTCTGTCCTTCGGCAGATATATGCTTCAGGCGGCGGCGCCCCACGTGGCGCGCTATGCCGGCTTCAAGATGAGCGATAATTTCCAGACGAACATCACGACGGTTTCCCTGACTATACAGATATGTACTGCCATAGGAATGTTCGGCGCAATGGTAGTCGCGCCCTTCCTCTATAAAAAATTCAACTACAAGCAGCTCATGATATATACCTGCATAGCCGGTTTCTTTGCGAGTCTCGTTACCTGCGCCGTGGGCTGGTTCACGAAGAATCTGCTGTTCTGCGTGCCGACCCTCATCATCTCATCCATCCCTCTCGGAATAATCAACGTCGTATCCTACGCGATGGTATGCGACAGCCTTGACTATATGGAGTGGGAGACGGGCAGAAGGAACACGGGCCTCGGTTCAGCCTGCCAGTCCTTTGTGAATAAGCTGGGCAATGCGCTTTCAACGGTAATGATAATCGCAATGTATATGATAGTCAGCATTGACGTTAATTCCATGTACGACGCCTCCGGCGCCGCGAATATCCACCTTTCAAGCGTTCAGGAATTCGCCATGTTCTCGCTGATAACACTGGTGCCCGGAGTCAGTATGCTGCTGTGCGCCATACCGATATTCAAGTATGATATTGTCGGCGAAAAGAAGGACAGGATCACTCGCGAGCTTGCTCAAATGCGTGCGGATCGCGGCATAGAAGTGGAAGGTTAAAGTTTTTAATAGTATAAGGCTCCGGAGCGTTCTGCTTCGGAGCCTTGCCTTTATCAATGATTTGAGAGTGTCGCTATGACAAGCTCGGGTCTGTTGTTTATCCTGAACGGGAACAGACTGTTGCCTATCCCGCGGCTGACGATCATCTGAGTATCGCCCTTGGTATACAGCCCGTCGGTGTATTTGGGAAAGAAACCCTGAGCCGGAGCAATCAGACCGCCGATAAACGGTATTCTGATCTGACCGCCGTGGGCGTGACCGGTGAACGCGAGGTCAACGCCGTTGTCCGCGTAGCAGTCAATGGCCTCAGCGCGGTGGGAGAGAAGAACAGTGTAATTCCCGTTAACGATATCGAGCAGCTGGATCTCGTCCCTGATAATGACGTCCTCAAGCACAAGTATCTCGGGGTGGCAGCTCGGATCCTCTATCCCTGCAAGATTGATCTGCGCGCCGTTGCGTTCAATAACGTCATACTGATTTTCAAATATCCTTACGCCCTCGGCCTCCATGCGGGATTTCAGCTCCGCATAAGCCTCGCATCTTGCTTCGTGATTGCCGACGACGTAGTATATCGGAGCGATATTTTTGATATCCTTTATGAGTTTGACTGCGCGGTCGACGTCGGTTCTGCGCGAGTCGATAAGGTCGCCGGTTATCACTATGATATCCGGTTTTTCGTCGCGCAGGGATCTGAGCAGCATATTGTTCAGTCTTTTTGACTCTGCGTTGTGATAATCGGAAATATGTGCGATCTTGTATCCGTTGAACTCTTCGGGGATATCCTGATCCCTGACTACGGTTTTCCAGGTCTGCAGGGTGGTGTCCTCATAGAAAAGATAGTAGACCGCCGAGGATATCACGATAACGGCGCAGATCACAATTATCAAGGTCTTTCTCATTTTTCTGCCTCTGAAGATTTTACAGACTTATTTCATCAGTGAAAGATAGAGATCCTTGATCTCCGCAACGCTTGTTTCTCTCGGGTTTCCGGGACGGCAGGCGTCGTCATATGCCGACTGGGCAAGGAAGTCTACGTCCTCGGGCTTTACGATATCCTTGAGATCCTTCGGGATACCGACGTCCTCTGAGAGCTGGCGGACAGCGTCAACTGCTGCCTTTCTTGCGTCCTCAAGCGACATTTCATCAACGCCGCATACGCCCATGGCCTTGGCGATATCCCTGTATTTTTCACCGGTCTCAGGCGCGTTGTATTCCATGACCGTCGGCAGGATTATCGCATTTGCTACCCCGTGCGGAGTGTCGTATAATGCGCCGAGGGGATGCGCCATGGAATGGACGATACCGAGTCCTACGTTTGAGAAGCCCATGCCCGCGACGTACTGGCCGAGAGCCATATCCTCTCTGCCCTCGGGGGTGTTCTCAACTGCCGCGCGCAGAGAGCGGGCGATGATCTCTATCGCCTTCAGGTGGAACATATCCGAAAGCTCCCATGCGCCTGCGGTGATATAGCCCTCTATCGCGTGTGTGAGAGCGTCCATACCGGTTGCGGCGGTCAGACCCTTCGGCATGGAGGACATCATATCGGGGTCGACCACGGCGACGACGGGGATATCCTTGGGGTCGACGCATACCATCTTCCTGTTTTTATCTGTGTCGGTGATAACGTAGTTTATCGTTACCTCAGCCGCTGTGCCGGCAGTAGTGGGAACGGCGATTATCGGAACGCTTCTGTTCTTGGTGGGGGCTACGCCCTCGAGCGATTTCACGTCGGCAAAATCCGGATTGTTGATGATGATGCCGATAGCCTTCGAGGTGTCCATGGAAGAGCCGCCGCCGATGGCGATAATGCAGTCCGCGTCCGCCGCCTTGAAAGCCGCGACGCCTGCCTGCACGTTTTCTACCGTGGGGTTTGCCTTTATTCCGCTGTATATCTCGTAGGGTATGGAGGAAGCCTCAAGCACGTCCGTGACCTTTTTTGTAACACCGAATTTAATAAGATCGGGATCCGAGCATACCAGGCACTTTTTAAAGCCTCTGCTCTTGACCTCGTTGGCGATCTCATTTATCGCGCCTTTTCCGTGATAGCTTGTCTCATTGAGTACGAATCTGTTTGCCATATTCACATCTCCTTTGTTTCTTTTTGAACTGTTCGTTCTGGTAATGATTATAGTATATTATCGGGTCGGAATCAAGGCGAATAACAATATGTTATTGTTAATTTATTGTTAATTTTCCCTTAGGGTCGCCTCTTAATGTTCTCATGCATTCATCTTGCGTGATCTTTTTCCGCCATATTTCGCAAAAATGCTCGTCAATACACAAAGTATTAACTGCGCTTTTTGCTTCATCTGACGAAAAAATCTCTACGCAATCTGAACGCGTCGAACATTCAGAGGCTCCCTGATTAAGTCATAACGGGTTTTACGGGCGAAAGAAATATTTGTTGAAAACAGCGGCGCTTTATGATAAAATCTAAACAGCATCAACAGGAAGGATGATTATATTGAAAAAGCTTCTTTGCGTAATACTGACCCTTGCTCTTATTCTGTCTGCGGCTTCGGTGGGAGTCTTCGCCGCCGCGGATAAAGGCGACGTCAGGTTCGGAGTGGCCTCCGATCTCCACTACTGTCCGCCGAGGCAGACCTTTGAAAAGACGAACGACGACCCGATCTTCTGGTACGCCAACAGGCGCGCCGCCATGGAGGACGAGGGCGGATTCATAATCGACGAATTCCTGAACCGGTGCGAGGAGGAGGACTACGATTTTGTCCTCATCAGCGGAGATCTCGCCGATGACGGAAAGGTTCGTCCCGAGGATCATAGAGCCGTTGCGGAAAAGCTGCGCAGCTTTGAGAAGAGGACGGGCAAGCAGGTCTACGTTATCAACGGCAATCACGACGTGGGCATGGATTCCGCTACCACGAGAGAGACCTTCA
Source organism: Clostridia bacterium (assembly GCA_017450135.1). GTDB lineage: Bacteria > Bacillota > Clostridia > Oscillospirales > Acutalibacteraceae > CAG-488. The sequence goes on from JAFSXA010000175.1 coordinate 18,878, forward strand.
TGGATATATATCATGATTTCGGTTTTGACGAGGCTCTGTGCAGGGATGATAAAACCTGCTCTTACACCGCGGATCTCAACTCAAAATACAGGCTCATAGCTCTCGATTCAAACGACCCGAGCAAGTCGACGGAGGACGGTATGACGTGGGCGCTTGTGCGCTGGGTCGTTGACCAGGCTAAGCAGGCGGTCGAGGACGGGAAGTATCCCATTCTCATGATGCACCACAACCTTATTGACCATATGCCCATTCAGCGGCTCATCAACCGCAATTTCATAGTCAGGTACCATTTTACAACGGCTGAGATTTTTGCCGACGCCGGTATCAAGCTTGTGCTCACGGGTCACGAGCACTGCAACGACACGTCGGTATACACCTCTGCTCTCGGCAATAAGATATATGATTTCACCACCACGTCGCTGACTATGTATCCCCTTGCTTACAGGGAGTTCACGCTCACGGATGAGAGGATAGATTATTCCCTGAACGAGATCGAAAAGATAGATTATGACGCTCTCAGAGCGGCCTGCCCCGAGTTCAGCGACGCGCAGATAAATCTTATGAAGGCTGACCTCAACGCTTACGCCAAGCAGTTTTTGAAGGTCGGTGTGCAGTATCGCCTGCAGCTCTCCTGGACGGACGAAAAGCTCGGCGTCAAGAAGGGCGATTTCGGCTACAGCCTTGTCAGGGGAGCTGTCGATATCCTCAATAAGACCCTCTCTGACCCCCTATACGGCGAGGGCAGCGTTTCCGAAACGGCGCTGAAATACGGCATTGAGATCCCGCAGACCGGCTACAAAAACGGTTGGGATCTTGCGACCGATATAGTTGCGGCTCACTACGCAGGAGAGGAGACTCTGACGATAGATTCTCCGGAGGTAACGGCGCTGTTCAGAACTGTTGCAGTGCTGTTAAGGGAGGAGGCCGCCGGTTTGGATAACGCCGTGCTTGACGACGTTGCAGGCGGTATCTTCAAGAACCTCGGCCTGACCGGTATATCCGACAGGCTTGTGATCGACTTCTGCAAGAGCATCGGCACATATACCGCCGCCGAATATCTCCTGCTCGCCATAGCGTCGCCGATTCTGGCAGAGTTCGTATCCGACAGCGACGGCGCCAGCGACAATAACGGCTCAATAGATGGCTACGGCGTCGGATCGGTGACGGGCAATATTGCAAACGTGGGCAAAAATGCGGCAGGGATAGCCGGAAAGATCGGTTATTATATCTCACTTGTTCTGAGATATATCCTGAAGATAGCCGTTAAATACGTCGCGTGATAAAAGCTATCTCATAACCGAATATAAAAAAGCTTCCGCGAGGCTGAGCGCTTCGCGGAAGCTTGTTGTATGTATTCTTATTTTATCAGACCTGCCGCCGCCTCGTCGAGCATTATGATCGTATCGGCGTGGTTGTTGAGGATGGAGCAGGGGACACGGGGCGTGACC
>JAFSXA010000176.1 GCA_017450135.1 Clostridia bacterium
GGAGGGAAGGATCGCCGCCGTTACAGGCACGGATAAGGTCGATGGCATTGAGCTTAAAAACGGCGATAGGATCGAGGTCGACGGCGTGTTTTTTATCAAGCAGGCAGTTGCCGCCGACGTGCTGCTCTCGGGGCTTGAAACGGAAAACGGCGTGATAGCCGTTGACAGACAGATGAGGACAAATATTGACGGCTGCTTCGCCGCAGGCGACTGCACGGGCGCGCCGTATCAGATAGCGAAGGCTGTGGGCGAGGGCAACGTCGCCCTGCACAGCGCACTGTCATATCTTGCGAAAACGGAGAATTGATATGAAGATAAATGATATAATGCATGGATTTAAACTTTTGAGGATCAAGCCGGTAGCTGAGACCGGCGGAGAGCTTTGGAGCTTTCGCCATCTTGCCAGCGGCGCGGATCTGATATGGTCCAAGCGCGAGGACGATAACAAGACGTTCTCGATCGCATTCAAAACCACTCCGGATGACGATACCGGCGTGTTCCATATTCTTGAGCATTCGGTGCTCTGCGGCTCCGAAAAATACCCGGTGAAGGATCCGTTCGTGAAGCTGCTCCAGACCTCTATGCAGACCTTCTTGAACGCGATGACCTATCCCGACAAGACGGTCTATCCCATTTCGAGCAGGAACGACAAGGATTTTATGAACCTTGCCGACGTCTATCTCGACGCTGTTTTCCACCCCGGTTTTTTGAAGAATCCCGGAGCCTTCCTGCAGGAGGGCAGGCACTACGAGGTCGATGAAAACGGTGAGCCGTCCGTTCAGGGCGTTGTTTTCTCTGAGATGCAGGGAGTCTTTGCCGATCCCCAGGCTGTGGTTGAAACGGCGCTCAACCGCAGGATGTTCTCTCAGACCTGCTATCGCTTCCGCTCCGGAGGCTATCCCGAGGCGATTCCCGATCTAACCTACGAAAAATTCATCGAGGTATATAAAAGATACTATCATCCGTCCAATTCCATTATCCAGGTCGACGGCAGCGTGGATATCGACGCGTTCACTGAGTACCTAGACCGTGAGTATCTTTCGGCGTTCAGCCTCGATTTTAATACTGTAGAGATCAAGCTTCAGGATGACCTTGCGCCCGAAAGAATCGAAGAAAGATTCTCTGTTTCAGAGAGTGAAAAGGATAACCCGAGGGATATCCTCGTCCTCGGCAGGATATTCGGCGATTACCGCGACCTCCACGCCATCCTCGCGCTCGAACTCATCTGCGACTACCTGTGTTCCTCGAACGAGTCTCCGCTCAGACGTGCGGTGCTCAACAGCGGGCTGGCCGAGGATATCAAGCTTGACTGTGACGGCGAGACTGCCCAGTGCAGGCTGATAATAACCGCGGAGAACTGCCGCAGAGAAAACTTTGACGAGCTCCACAGGCTCATAACCGACACGATCACCGCCGAGACGAAAAAGGGCTTTGACAAGGATGAGCTGAAAGCTTACCTGAGTGAAATGGTATTCTCGCTCAACGAGCCCTCGCGCCACCGCGGGCTGGAGATCATGCTCAGGGTGCTTCAGAGCAGGCTCTACGGCGGCGACCCGGAGACCTTCCTCGAATTCACCGGCGCCTGCGAGCGTCTGAAGGCTGAGACCGATACGGATTATTTTGAAAAACTTGCCGCCGAGGCCTTTGACGACAGTATGCTGTTTGAGCTAAGGATGCTTGCAACCCCGGGACTTGACGCCGAGCAGAAGGCCGACTTTGACGCTGCGATCAGGGAGAGGTATTCGGGCTTTTCAGCACAGCAGAAGGAGCTGATCGCAGCGCAGACCCGTGCCATGTACGACTGGCAGACTTCTCCCGATTCCGCCGAGGCTATGGCGACGCTGCCGGTTTTACAGCTATCCGACGTTGATCCCGAGCCGATAGTATATATTGCCGAGCCATGCGAAGCTCAGGGCGTCAAGATACTCAGGACGGAGACTTTCAACGACAAGATAACCTATATGAGATTCTACTTCGAGCTTTCGGAGGACGTTGCCGGCAGGCTGTTTGAAATGTCGCTGATGTCGAATCTCTTTACCAATCTGCCGACAGCGTCGCACTCCGTAAAGGAGCTGCAGCGGCTGATCAACCTCTATCTCGGCAGTATTTCCTTTGACTTTTTCCCTGTGGAAAGCGGGGTCGGGAGCAGCAGAGCTTATTTTGTAGTGAACTGCTGTGCGCTCAACGAGAACGCAGATAAGGCTTTAGGCCTTGTCCGTGAGATCATTCTCACCACAGATTTCAGCGATAAAACGAGGATAAACGAGACTGCCGTTCAGCTCAGGAACTCTATGCGCGATTCGCTTGTATCCTCGGGGCACAGGTTCGCCTCCTGCCGCGCCGGAGCCTCCGTGACCTCAAACGGCGGCTTTACCGAGCAGACAGTAGGCTACACCTTCTATGAGAAGATAAAATCGCTGACCGAAAACTTCGACGCGTCCTTTGACGCTTTGGCCAAGGGTATCGGCGCCGTCTGCCGCGACGCTTTTGCACGCGAGCGGTTCATGTTCGGCTGCTCCGGCCGGTTGAATGAGGCGGAGCTTGCGGCCTTTGCCGCATCCCTGCCCGAGGGAGGGGAGTACACGGCGGTGTTCGATTCACGTATCCCGCGTGAAAAGCGTGAGGGCATAGTGATACCGGGCAACGTCAGCTATGCCTCGCTCGCGGATAATCTTGATATCTGCGGCTCGGGATACGGCGCGGCCTCGCTTGTCGCCTCGCACTATCTGACCTATGAGTACCTGTGGAACGAGATCAGGGTCAGGAACGGAGCTTACGGCACCGGCCTCTATTCGCGCAGAAACGGCAATATAGCCTTTTACAGCTACCGCGATCCCAACGCCGCCAACTCCGTCAGGGTGTTCTGCGATTCCGCCGGCTTCCTTGCCGGAGCGGATATCGGCGAGGAGGAGCTCGGCTCCGTCAAGATCGGCGCGATCAGCGCGCTGGAACCCCTGCTCAATGCCTCACAGAAGTGTAGCGCCGCCTGCGACGGCTATATAGTCGGCAAAACCCGGGAGTCCGCCACGAAGCTTAAAAGGGATATTATGGAGCTCAGCTCCGCAGAGCTTTCGGGCTTTTCTGCCGCGCTCGCTGAGGCGGCGAAGCATTCGGAGATCTGCGTTGTCGGCCCCGAGTCGGTCATGGAGTCCTGCGGAGTTAAAATAATAGACAGAATATAAGGAGTGTTGATAATGATCAGAGTAACGGTTTGGAACGAGCACGTTCAGGACAGGGAGGACGAGGACGTCCGCCGCGTCTACCCGGATACAATAAACGGCTGCCTCGCCGAATTCCTCGGTAAAAACGAGGATATCGAGGTCACGCAGGCCACCCTTGATATGCCGGA
>JAFSXA010000019.1 GCA_017450135.1 Clostridia bacterium
GAGAATATCCCCTATCCGATGTTTAACGAGCTGAGCGTCAGCGGTCACAAGATCACGGCGGCATACGAAAACGCCGACGAGATCCAGTGGATAGCCAACGGCAAGGTGATTGCAAAGAGCAGCTCCGACAACGGATACACGCTCGACCTTGACAAGATCGACGGCGCCGAGGACTTCCTCTATCTCAGAGTCGAGATCAAGGGCGAGGGCGGAATGTGCCTGTCGCAGGCGTTCGTTATCGACCGCGGCACCGAACCCCTTGAATTTGATAAGAACAACACAGGATTCTTCGACCGTCTTTACATCTTCTTCAAAGGAAGCAAGCTTTGGACGATAGTCAGCGAAATCTACAGAGCAATAAAGTACAGATAAGTATTTGATTTAGGAACGTTAATAACCCACTATGACGCTTCCATCGTTCGGAAGCTGCCATAGTGGGTTTTGTTATGCTTTATACTGTTTTTAATCGAGGAAGTCCTTGAGCTTTTTGCTTCTGCTGGGATGACGGAGCTTTCTGAGTGCCTTGGCCTCTATCTGACGTATACGTTCACGGGTGACGTCGAATTCCTTGCCGACCTCCTCAAGCGTATGCGGATGGCCTCCCTCAAGGCCGAATCTCAGCGCGAGCACCTTGGCCTCGCGCGTCGTGAGCGTCTTGAGCACCTCGTCAAGCTGTTCCTTGAGCAGAAGGATGGACGCGGCGTCCGCCGGTGCGGGAGCGTCGTCATCGGGGATGAAATCTCCGAGGTGGCTGTCCTCCTCCTCGCCGATGGGAGTTTCAAGCGATACGGGCTCCTGCGCTACGCGGAGGATCTCCCTTATCTTGGAAACGGGCATATTCAGCTCCCTGGCGATCTCCTCTGCGCTGGGATCCCTGCCGTTCTTGTGCAGGAGCTGGCTGTTCGTCTTCTTGACCTTGTTTATAGTCTCGACCATGTGGACCGGTATTCTGATCGTCCTCGCCTGGTCCGCAATGGCTCTTGTGATTGCCTGCCTGATCCACCACGTCGCATAGGTGGAGAATTTGAAGCCCTTGGTGTAGTCAAACTTGTCGACCGCCTTTATAAGGCCGAGGTTGCCCTCCTGAATAAGATCGAGGAACTGCATACCTCTGCCGACGTACCTCTTTGCGATAGATACGACGAGCCTGAGATTGGCCTCGGCAAGTCTCTTCTTCGCCGCCTCGTCGTCGTCGGTTATTCTTACGGCAAGCTCGATCTCCTCCTCCGGAGTCAGCAGGGGAATACGGCCTATCTCCTTGAGGTAGACCTTGACCGGGTCGTCCGTGCCCTGCGCCTTGTCATCCACGTCCTCTGTGGACAGCTCAGAGGATTTTGGCATATCCATATTGAAATCAACGTTTTCAAGATCGCTCGCGTTAAAATCGTCGATAACGTCTATCTTCTGATTTTCAAGAGTCTCGTAGAGCTTGTCCAGCTCCTCGATATCGAAGTCCATCTCGATCAGAGCCTGATCTATCTCGTGAGTCGTCAGCTTGCCCGATTCCTTTCCCCTTTCTATAAGGTTTTTAAGGGCGGCTTTTTTGTTTTCCGGCATTGAGGAATTTTCCATAAATAACACTCCTTTGTTTTACTTCCGTCAATTGTTTTTATTCTGAAACAGTTTCCTGAATTCATCATCATCCATATCGGCGGGGTTCCCGACCGACATCCTGGCTTTTTCCTTTTTAAGCGTTTCTATGCAGTCGTCGCACTCCTTGAGCGTACTGCTGATAACGTCCCCCATGGCGATGAACCTTGATATCCTGCCCATCTCCTCGGGGGTGAACTCCCCGGCAAAAACGGAAAGCTCTATGCTTCTGCCGTCCTCGATGCGCCGGGAGACCGCAGTGTAAGCACGTCTGTTGAACTCAGTAATAAAGGTATCCGCATTCAGCTTGCCTCTGAGCTTATTATAAAAATCGGGATTCCTTAAAACAGTGGCGATCAGTATCTCCTCCGCCTTTGAAGCCTTTAGGTGGCTTGAGCTTTCGGGATTCACCTCATCACGCCTGCGTGTGTTCTCACGGATTATCTCGTTGAACCTGACCTTATTCTCCCTGGATCGCCGCCTCTTGGAGGCAAGGCCGATCTCACGGATTATGGCGTCCTTGCTGACAGACATCTCGGTCGCGAGTCTGGAAGCGTAGGCGTCCTGCTCGATCGGGTTTGCCTGTGCGAGGATATCTGCGGCGGCAGTCAGAAATTTTGTCTTGCCGTCAATAGTCGAAAGATCGTATTTCTCGCGCTCGCGGAGGATACCGTATTCGATATCGTTCGCCGCGCCTTCGATCAGATCGCGGAATCTCTCCCTGCCGTATTTTTTGATTATCTCATCCGGATCCTTGCCGCCCGTGAGCTTGAGCACCCTTATCTTGACGCCGGTCTGGCCGAAAATATCTATCGCCCTGCGCGTGGCCTTCTGACCTGCCTCATCGGAGTCATAGGAGAGAACGACCTCCTGAGCGTATCGGGAAATAAGCCTCGCCTGCTCACTGGTCAGCGACGTGCCCAGACACGCCACGGAATTTGTGAAGCCCGCCTGATGCAGGGCTATGACGTCCATATACCCCTCTGCGACGATGATACTCGCCGGGTTGCCGTTTTTGGCAAAATTCAGGGCGAATACCCCGTTGCTCTTTTTGTACACAGGAGTGTCCGAGGTGTTGATATACTTGGGCTTGGAGTCGTCAAGGACTCTGCCGCCGAAGGCTATGACATTGCCGCGCAGATCTATGATCGGCACGATAATGCGGTTTTTGAAATTGTCATAATAATGCGTTTTTCCGCCGCGCTCGCTGCGCCTGACAAGATTGGCGTCAAACAGCTCCGTGCCTGTAAAGCCCTTAGAGCGCATATAGTCCGTAAGCGCGTCCCACGAATCCGGCGCAAAGCCCAGCCCGAAGTGGGTTATGGTTTTCATCGTAAGGCCTCTGCCGAGGTAATAATCAAGCCCGACCTTGCCGGAGGGGGAAAGAAGGTTGGCGTGAAAAAACTTTGCGGCCTCGCGGTTTGCCGCGAGAATGCGCATACGGTGCTTCGCGAGGGA
>JAFSXA010000177.1 GCA_017450135.1 Clostridia bacterium
AAGAGGGCATAATTTTTGACGAGCCGACCATTGAGTTCTCTTACAAGAACGACGATCTCGGCGATCCTCTGCTCAATGAGTACCACGCTCTGGCTTTAAAGCTTGCAACCAGGGAGGAGATCGCAAGGATCAAGGAGCTCGCCTTTATGGTAAACGACGCTCTCATTGAATACTTTAAGAATCTTGGCATTCGTCTTGTTGATTTCAAGCTTGAGTTCGGCAGGCTTGCTGACGGTACGATAGTTTTAGCCGACGAGATCTCGCCCGATACCTGCCGTCTATGGGATATAAATACGAATGAAAAACTTGATAAGGACAGATTCCGCCGCGACTTAGGCGGAGTTGAGGACGCATACAATGAGGTTATGCGCAGACTGATGGGGGAATAATATGGAAAACATGATCCACGAGGAATGCGGTGTATTCGGAGTTTTTGCCGACGGTATGACAGACGTTGCGTCGACAGCTTATTACGGTCTCTTTGCGCTTCAGCACAGGGGACAGGAGAGCTGCGGCATTGTTGTAAACGACGACGGACTGTTCCGTTCCCACAGGGATACCGGCATAGTGAACGACGTGTTTACTCCGACTGTAATGTCCGATCTCGGGCTTGGAAATATGGCGATCGGCCATGTTCGCTACGGCACAACCGGCACGACCGACAGGGCTAATTCCCAGCCAATAGTCGTCAACCATATCAAGGGCAGGATGGCACTTGCCCACAACGGAAACCTTATAAACTCAAATGAGCTCAGGGAGACTCTTGAGCTTGAGGGTTCCATTTTCCACACCACGAGCGACACCGAGGTCATATCCTATATCATCACCAAGGAGAGGATCCGCTGCGGCTCAATCGAACAGGCGGTCAACAAGGCGATGGATAAGATCAAGGGGGCGTATTCCCTTGTCGTAATGTCGCCGTCGAAGCTTATCGCCGTCCGCGACGAGAGAGGCTTCAGACCGCTCTGCTACGGAAAGACGGAGGACGGCAGATACATTGTTGCCTCCGAGAGCTGTGCTCTCGACGCAGTCGGCGCTAAGCTCATACGGGACTTGAAGCCCGGTGAGATAATAGTTTTTGATAAGAACGGCGTTCGTTCAATTACCGACCACTGCGGCAAAGAAAAACCCGCAATGTGCGTGTTTGAATATATTTATTTCGCACGTCCTGATTCCGTTATCGACGGCTGTTCCGTGCATAATGCGAGAGTCCGCGCCGGCTCCTTCCTTGCTCTGGAGCATCCGGTGCAGGCGGATATCGTCATCGGTGTACCCGATTCGGGTATCGACGCCGCTATCGGTTATTCAAGGCAGTCGGGCATACCCTACGGTCTCGGCTTTATCAAGAACAAATACATCGGCAGGACGTTTATTTCGCCCGGACAGGCCTCAAGGGAGGACAAGGTCAGGATCAAGCTGAATCCCATTGCCGAGGTAGTAAAAGGCAAGAGGGTCGTCCTTATCGATGATTCCATCGTCAGGGGCACCACCTGCGGCAGGATCGTTAAGCTTTTGAGGGATGCGGGCGCACTCGAGGTGCATATGAGAGTTACCGCACCGCCGTTTCTCAATCCCTGCTACTATGGCACGGACATTGATTCGCGCGACAGCCTGATCGCCTGCCACTACACGGTTGAACAGATTGCTCAGATAATCGGGGTAGACAGTCTCGGTTATTTGAACGTTAATTATGTTAACCTGATCGCAAACGGGGACAGGTGCGACGGTTACTGCACCGCCTGCTTCGACGGCGTCTATCCGACAGAGCTACCCAAGTCTCCCGGTAAGAATAAATTTGAGTTTAAGATCTGTGAGGGTAAGGGCAATGAATAATAAAAGCTTCAGTGAAAGCTATAAGAACGCCGGCGTGGATATTACCGCCGGCTATAAGGCTGTTGAGCTTATGAAGTCGCATATAGCGCGCACGCTGACTGGCTCCGGAGCGTCCGATATCGGCGGCTTCGGCGGTCTTTTTGAGCTTGATCTCAACGGGATCGGCAAGCCCGTGCTCGTCAGCGGAACCGATGGCGTGGGCACCAAGCTGAAGCTTGCGTTCCTGATGGACAAGCACGATTCCATCGGCATCGACTGTGTGGCAATGTGCGTCAATGATATAATCTGCTGCGGAGCCAGACCTCTTTTCTTCCTTGACTACATCGCCTGCGGCAAAAATACTCCCGAGAGGATAGCCGACATAGTGTCCGGAGTTGCGGAGGGCTGCGTTCAGTCCGGAGCCGCCCTGATCGGAGGAGAGACCGCCGAGATGCCGGGATTCTATCCCGAGGACGAATACGATCTTGCCGGCTTTGCCGTCGGTGTGGTCGATAAGGACAGGATAATCGATCATAAGCTTGTAAAGCCGGGCGACGTTTTGATCGCTCTGCCGTCCTCGGGCGTGCATTCTAACGGCTTTTCCCTTGTCAGAAAGGTGTTCGACGTTGAGAACAGCAAGCTTTCCGCCCCCTTGGATGAGCTCGGCGGCGCATCTCTCGGTCAGGCTCTTCTGACTCCGACTGAGATATATGTTAAGCCGGTACTTTCGCTTCTTGATAAAATCAAGGTCAAGGCGATCTCTCATATTACAGGCGGCGGCTTCTATGAGAACATTCCGAGGAGCATTCCCGACGGCTGCTGCGCAACAGTTGAAAAGAGTGCAGTAAAGATCCTTCCGATCTTCAATCTGATTGCGAAGGCAGGAAATATTCCCGAGAGGGATATGTTCAATACCTTCAACATGGGTGTGGGTATGTGCGTTGTGGTCTCAGCCGCGGACGCCGACAGGTCTCTCGAAATACTTAAAGACGCCGGTGTGGACGCCTATATCATGGGCGAGATAACCGCCTCCGACGAAAAGATCAGAATAGTCTGACGGGGGCTTCGCCATGAGTGAAAAAATATCTCCGGTCAGCATAGCCGTGCTTGTCTCCGGCGGAGGCACAAATCTTCAGGCGCTGATAGACGCACAAAAGAGCGGTATCATCAAGCACGGTAAAATAAATATCGTAATATCCAATAATCCGGAGGCTTACGCGCTCAAAAGAGCGGAAAACGCCGGGATCGATACCTGCGTCATCTCCGGAAAAGAGTATAAAAGCAAGGCTGAATTTGAAAAAAGGCTTGTAGAAACGCTCGAGAATAAGGGCGTTGAGCTGATCGTTTTAGCCGGCTTTATGCGCATATTGAGCGGGGATTTCACCTCGATATATAAAGACAGGATAATCAACGTCCATCCGTCGCTGATACCTTCGTTTTGCGGCGAGGGCTTCTACGGTCTCCGCGTGCACGAGGCCGCGCTGAGCTACGGCGTCAAGGTAACAGGCGCTACGGTGCATTTTGTCAACGAGATACCGGACGGAGGAAGGATCATATTGCAGCGTGCGGTCAACGTCAGGGACAACGATACCCCCGAGACCCTGCAGCAGCGGGTCATGAGGGAGGCCGAATGGCAGATACTTCCCGAGGCCTGCGAGCTGGTCTCAAAGAAAATATCGATGATGGGAGAAGGCTATGAATATATATAAAATCAACGATATCGGAGAGCTTATAAAGGATAATTCCTACGTCGGACGCGGCATCGTTATAGGAAAGTCCGCCGACGGCAGGTCTGCCGTGACAGCCTATTTTATAATGGGCAGGAGTGAAAACAGCCGGAACAGGGTCTTCAGGGAAAAAGACGGCTCGCTCTACACCGAGCCCTTCGATCCCTCTAAGGTTGAGGATCCGTCCCTTATCATTTACGCCGCTTTGAGAAGCTTCTCAGACAGTCTTATAGTAACAAACGGCGACCAGACGGATACGATCTACGATCACTTAGCCGCCGGCAAGAGCTTTGAAGAAGCGCTTGAAACAAGATGCTTTGAGCCGGACAACCCGAATTTCACTCCGAGGATCAGCGGCATTATTAATTTCGGCAAGTCTGATTTCAGTTACAAGATGAGTATACTTAAAAGCATCGACGCCGACGGTACCGACTGCGCGCGATACACTTTTTCTTATCCGTCGATACCGGGGCTCGGACATTTTATTCACACCTACGTCTGCGACGGAGACCCGATACCCACGTTTCAGGGTGAGCCTGAGAGGGTGTCTGTTCCCGATGATATAGATGAGTTTTCTGCAAAGCTTTGGAACAACCTGAATAATGATAACAAGATTTCCCTCTACGTGCGATATACCGATATTGAGAGCGGAAAAATTCAGACAAGGCTTTTTAACAAAAATGAGCCGGAGGATTGATCATGAAAGAATTTCAACTTAAATACGGCTGTAATCCGAATCAGAAGCCGGCAAGGATATATATGAATAACGGCGACGATCTCCCGATTGAGATCCTGTCCGGCAGACCCGGTTACATAAATTTTCTTGACGCGCTCAACAGCTGGCAGCTTGTAAAGGAGCTTACCGAGGCGCTCGGCATTCCCTCGGCTGCGTCCTTCAAGCACGTCAGCCCGACCTGTGCCGCCGTGGGTCTGCCTCTTGACGAAAGGCTGAAAAAAGCCTGCTTTGCCGACGATATAGACGGCCTCGACGGTTCTCCGCTCGCGTGTGCGTACGTCAGGGCGAGGGGGACGGACAGAATGTCATCTTTCGGCGACTGGATAGCCCTCTCCGATGAGTGCGACGCAGTTACGGCAAGGGTCATCAAAAGGGAGGTCTCCGACGGTATCATCGCTCCCGGTTATTCTCAGGAGGCTCTCGAAATACTCAGATCCAAGCGCAAGGGCAGCTATAATATAGTTAAGATCGACAGGGACTATATCCCTGATGCGATCGAGCGCAAGCAGGTCTTCGGCATCACCTTTGAACAGGGTAGAAACAATTATAAGATCGATCCCTCGCTTCTTCAAAACGTGGTCACGGCCAATAAGGATATTCCCGATTCGGCTAAACGGGACCTGATAGTATCACTTATTACTCTCAAATACACGCAGTCAAATTCTGTCTGCTACGCCGTCGACGGACAGGCTATCGGAGTCGGCGCCGGTCAACAGTCGAGGATCCACTGCACGCGCCTTGCCGGCAGCAAGGCGGACACATGGCAGCTTCGTCAGAGCGACAAGGTGCTCTCTCTGCCGTTCCGCGAGGATTTGGGCAGAGCAGACAGGGATAACGTCATCGACGGATACATCAATAAAAATGAGGAGGACGTCTGCGCCGACGGCGTCTGGCAGAGGTTCTTTACCGTCAGACCCGAGCCCTTTACCGAGGAGGAGAAATGCGCTTATCTCTCGCAGATCAGCGGTGTTTCGGTCGGCTCCGATGCTTTCTTCCCGTTCAGCGATAACATCGAGCGAGCGCACAGAAGCGGCGCGTCGTACATTGTTCAGCCCGGCGGTTCCATCAGGGACGATCTTGTGATCGAATGCTGTGACAAATACAATATCGCCATGGCTTTTACCGGTATGCGTCTTTTCCATCATTGATTATTATTCTTTGGAGGTAATTATGAATTTTTTTGAAGATCTCAGTACGTTCGATCCGGAAGTGGGCGACGCCTGCCTGCTCGAGCTTGACCGTCAGAGAAATAATATTGAGCTTATAGCCTCTGAGAACATAGTCTCTAAGGCAGTGCTCACAGCAGCAGGCGGAATTCTTACCAACAAATACGCTGAGGGCTACCCCTCAAAAAGATACTACGGCGGCTGCGAGAACGTCGATATAGTTGAGTCCATAGCGATCGAGAGAGCCAAAAAACTCTTCGGCGCCGAGCACGCCAACGTCCAGCCGCACAGCGGTGCCAATGCAAATCTGGCAACGTTCTTTGCCTTTATGGAGGCGGGGGACACATATATGGGCATGAATCTTTCCGAGGGCGGACATCTTTCCCACGGCTCTTCGGCGAATATCTCGGGTAAATACTTCAACGTTGTACCCTACGGCGTTGATCCTCAGACCGAGCTTCTGGATTATGACGGTATGCTGGAAACTGCATTGAAGTGTAAACCCAAAATGATAGTTGTCGGCGCGAGCGCCTACTCGAGGACGATCGACTTTGCCCGCTGCAGGGAGATCGCCGATACGGTTGGAGCCTACCTTATGGTCGATATGGCTCACATTGCCGGTCTCGTCGCCGCAGGGCTTCATCCGAATCCGGTACCCTACGCCGACGTCGTCTCGTCGACCACACACAAGACGCTCAGAGGCCCCAGAGGAGGCATAATCCTCTGTAAGGAGGAATATGCCAAGGCGGTCAACAAGGCTGTTTTCCCCGGCACTCAGGGCGGCCCATTGATGCACATCATCGCCGCCAAAGCAGTTGCCTTCAAGGAGGCTATGACTCCGGAATTCAGGGAGTACCAGAAGCAGGTCGTAAAGAACGCCGCGGCACTCAGCTCCGATCTGCAGAAGCTGGGATTCAGGATAGTTTCCGGGGGAACCGACAATCACCTGATGCTCCTTGATCTGCGCTCCTTCGGCATTACCGGCAAGGAGATGCAGGTGAGGCTCGATTCTGTGCACATCACAGCCAATAAGAACACTATTCCCAACGAGACAGAGAGCCCGTTTGTCACAAGCGGCCTGAGAATAGGCACTCCAGCAGTCACGACCAGAGGATTCAAAGAGCCCGAGATGGCTAAGATAGCCTCCTGGATCAGGGATATTGCCGCTGATTATGAAAACAGCAGAGAGAGAGTCACCGGAGAGGTCGTTGAGCTCTGCTCAAGATTCCCGATATATAACGATTAAGGAAAGGACGGCGCGTAAACTGCGCGGTAAATGTCATGAAGATCATAGTTGTAGGCGGGGGCGGACGCGAACACGCTATCATTAAAAAGCTCAAGGAAAATATAAACGTTGAAAAGATTTACGCCTTGCCGGGGAACGGGGGTATTGCCGCCGACGCCGAGTGCGTCCCCATCGGCGCAAAGGATATCGATAATATAGTTGATTTTGCCATCAATAACAAAATCGACTTTGCCGTTGTCGCTCCGGACGATCCTCTTGTCCTCGGTGCGGTCGACGCGCTCAACGCGGCCGGTATCAAGTGCTTCGGCCCGACCGCAGACGCCGCGATCATCGAGGGCAGCAAGGTCTTTTCCAAGAATCTTATGAAGAAATACGGTATACCCACCGCTGCCTATGAGGTTTTCGACAGTGCCGATAAGGCTCTTGAATACGTCGAAAACGCTCCTATGCCCGCAGTCATAAAGGCTGACGGTCTGGCCCTGGGCAAAGGCGTTATAATTGCAAAGACGGTAGATGAGGCGCGCGGCGCAGTCAATTCGATCATGAACGACAAGATCTTCGGCAAGAGCGGAAACAGTATCGTTATCGAGGAATTCCTCGAAGGGCCCGAGATATCCGTTCTCGCCTTCACGGACGGCAAGACAATCAAGCCGATGATTTCGTCCATGGACCATAAGCGCGCGCTCGACGGTGATGAGGGGCTCAATACCGGCGGTATGGGCACAATAGCCCCGAACCCGTATTATACGGAGAAGGTCGCCGAAGAGTGCATGAATAAGATCTTCCTGCCGACTGTTGAAGCTATGAACGCAGAGAACAGAACTTTTAAAGGCTGTCTTTATTTCGGGCTGATGCTCACTGCGGACGGTCCGAAGGTCATTGAGTACAACTGCCGGTTCGGCGATCCCGAAACACAGGTAGTTCTGCCGCTGCTCAAAAGCGACCTGCTCGATATTATGCTCGCAGTCGCCGATTCAAGGCTTGACGAGGTTCCCGTTGAATTCAGCGGCGAGTCCGCCTGCTGCGTTATCCTTGCTTCAAAGGGTTACCCGGTGAAGTACGAGAGCGGCTTTGAGCTTACTCTGCCTCGGACTGACCACAAAACCGAGTATTTTATCGCAGGAGCAAAGCTTGAGGACGGCAAGTTATACAGCGCAGGCGGCAGAGTGCTCGGTGTTACGGCAGTCGCTCCCACGCTTCCGGAGGCTGTCAGCAGAGCATACGACGCGACTGATAAGGTTGGTTTTTCAAACGGCTTCTGCCGCCGTGATATAGGAAAAAGAGCTTTGAAAGTCATCGAGGAGGCTAATTGATGGTTTACAGAGTATATGTTGAAAAGAAAAAGGGCCTTGACAATGAGGCGAGGGGTCTGAGGTACGATATCAGACACATCCTGCGCATAAAGTCCATGACCGACGTGCGCGTTATCAACCGCTACGACGTTGAGAACATCAGCCGCGAGCTGTTTGATTATGCCGTCACTGCAGTTTTCTCCGAGCCGCAGCTCGACAACGTGTATTACGAGCTGCCCGCGACAGACGGAACGGTATTTGCAACGGAGTATCTTCCCGGCCAGTTTGATCAGCGAGCGGATTCAGCCGCCCAGTGTGTGCAGATAATATCACGCTCGGATCGCCCGGACGTCAGAACGGCAAAGGTTTATATTCTTTACGGCGATCTTTCTGAGGACGAGATCGCTCAAATCAAAAAGCACGTTATCAACCCCGTTGAGTCGAGGGAGGCCTCCCTTGCCGCCGTCGATACTCTGAAAATCAAATATGATATTCCGACGGAGGTGGAGACTCTTGCCGGCTTTACGGGGCTTGAAGAGGAGGGGCTGAAGAGCTTTATCGACAGCTACGGCCTTGCGATGGATCTTGACGATATAACCTTCTGCCGCAATTATTTCAGGGAAGAGGGCAGGGAGCCCACGATCACCGAGATCAGGATGATCGATACCTACTGGTCGGATCACTGCCGACATACGACCTTTTTAACAACGATAGACAGCGTTAAATTCGAGGACAAGCTCCTTGAGGACGCATATAATGATTATTTGAACACAAGAGATTTTCTGGGCAGAACCAAGCCGATTAATCTCATGGATATAGGTACATTGGCTTGCAAATTCCTCAAAAAGACCGGGAAGCTTGAAAAGCTCGACGAGTCCGAGGAGATCAACGCCTGCACGGTAAAAATCGAGATAGAGAGAGACGGTAAAAAAGAACCGTGGCTGCTCCTGTTTAAAAACGAAACTCACAACCATCCTACTGAGATCGAGCCTTTCGGCGGTGCTGCGACTTGTATCGGCGGCGCGATCAGAGATCCGCTGTCCGGCCGTTCCTACGTCTACGGCGCAATGAGGATAACGGGCGCGGCCGATCCGCTCAAGCCCGTCACCGAGACTCTGCGCGGCAAGCTTCCGCAGAGAAAAATTGTTACTACCGCTGCGGCAGGTTACTCTTCCTACGGAAATCAGATCGGCCTTGCAACGGGAATAGTGGATGAGATATACCATGAGGGCTACGCCGCCAAAAGAATGGAGATAGGCGCCGTGATCGCCGCCGCTCCGGCCGAAAACGTCAGGAGGGAGAGACCCTCCGACGGTGACGTAGTGATCCTTCTCGGCGGCAGAACAGGCCGCGACGGCTGCGGCGGAGCTACGGGCTCCTCAAAGTCGCACACCCTCGAATCACTCGAGACCTGCGGTGCAGAGGTACAGAAGGGAAACGCGCCCGAAGAAAGAAAGCTCCAGCGCCTTTTCAGAGATCCCGAGGCCTGCAGAATGATAAAGAGATGCAATGACTTCGGTGCGGGCGGAGTTTCCGTGGCCATAGGCGAGCTTGCGGACGGCCTGGAGATCGACCTTAACTCCGTGCCCAAAAAGTATGAGGGTCTCGACGGCACTGAGCTTGCGATAAGCGAATCGCAGGAGAGAATGGCTGTTGTAGTAGAAGCCGGTGACGTGGATAGATTCATTGAACTTGCCAACGCCGAAAACCTTGAGGCGACGGCGGTGGCTGTCGTCAAGGACGAGCCGAGACTTAAGATGTTCTGGAACGGCAAAACGATCGTTGACGTCAGCCGCGAGTTTCTCAATTCCAACGGTGCCGAAAAGCATATTGATATCGAAACTGCTGCACCGCAGAGCTATGATAAAGAGATCAAACGCGGTTTTACCGACGAATATAAAGCGCTTGCCGATGATCTGAACATCTGCTCAAAGAGGGGACTTTCCGAAAGGTTTGACTCCACAATCGGCGCTGGTACCGTGCTGATGCCCTTCGGAGGAAAGAATCAGCTCACACCCGTTCAGGCTATGGTGCAGAAAATATCCTCTCCTCAGGGTGAGACGGACGACTGCTCCCTCATGTCGTGGGGCTACAACCCGTTCATAACGGAAAAAAGCCCGTATCACGGCGCATATCTTGCTGTCGTGGAATCGGTATCTAAGCTCATAGCAACCGGAGCTTCTTTTGATGACGTATATCTGACCTTTCAGGAATATTTTGAAAGACCGAACCGCGATCCCAAGCGCTGGGGTCAGCCTCTGAGCGCGCTTCTCGGCGCGTTCGAGGCTCAGAAGGATCTCGGCGTCGCCGCTATCGGCGGCAAGGACTCGATGAGCGGTACCTTTGAAAAGCTCGACGTTCCGCCCACTCTCGTCTCCTTTGCTGTCACAACAGATAAGACCGGCAACATAGTATCAAACGATTTCAAGGCAGCGGGTCATAAAGTTATCCTCATGAAGCCTGTTTACAATGAAAACGGTCTTCCCGACGCCGCGTCGCTGATCATGCTCTTTAAAACCGTTACCGAGCTGATGAGATTCGGCAAGGTTTATTCCGCGTACACCCCGTCTGTCGGAGGCGTTGCGGAGGCAGTGATGAAAATGAGCTTCGGCAACTCACTGGGCTTTGAGTATGACTCCGAGATGAGCCTCGATGACATATTCGGATATTGCTACGGATCGTTTCTGCTCGAGGTCACCGACGACGTAGAATTCGGTATAGTCGTTGGCCGTGTAGTCGACAGCGGAAGCATCTCATACAGGCACGAAGCTCTGACTCTCGACAGTCTTTTGAATATCTACGAGGATAAGCTGGAGAGCGTGTATTCCTGCAATATACCGGCGACTGAAGAGAGACCCGAGGAATTCTCATACAGCTGCACAAACAGAGCGGCGCCGGCTATCAAGTGCGCCGAGCCCAAGGTCCTTATCCCGGTATTCCCGGGGACCAACTGCGAATATGACTCCGCCAAGGTCGTGACAAGAGCCGGAGCTAAGGCTGAGATCTTCGTTATCAACAATCTTTCTGCGGATTCCGTTGCCGGGAGCGTGGAGCTATTTGCGAAGAAGCTCGCGTCTGCACAGATGATATTTATTCCCGGCGGATTCTCCGGCGGTGACGAGCCAGACGGCTCCGGAAAGTTCATAACCGCATTTTTCAGGAACACCGCCGTCAAAGAGGCTGTTACGAGCCTGCTTGACGACAGGGACGGACTTATCTGCGGCATATGCAACGGTTTCCAGGCTCTTATCAAGCTCGGACTTGTGCCCTACGGCAGGATAATCGATACCGACGAGCACTGTCCGACCCTCACTTACAATACCATTGCCCGGCATCAGTCAAGGATTGTCAGGACGCGGATCGCGTCCAATAAGTCTCCCTGGCTGGCGTCAACTCAGGTCGGCGACATCTACAGCGTGCCCATCTCCCACGGCGAGGGAAGATTTATAGCCGAAAAAGAACTGATACGGAAGCTCGCCGATAACGGCCAGATAGCTACGCAGTACGTCGACCTTGACGGCAGAGTCAGCTCCGATGTCCACTTCAATCCCAATGATTCAATGATGGCGATCGAGGGCA
>JAFSXA010000178.1 GCA_017450135.1 Clostridia bacterium
TCCAAACGGATAACGCAGTCATTTTTATTCATTGTTTTTCCTCCTGAAAATTGTTGACTTCAATGCCTTACGGCGGGAGGTCCGTTAACTGCGGCAGACCTCCCGGTCAGCCCGCAATCTCCGTTGTTCCGAACTTTTTCAAACAGTTCTCTCCTGTAAAATAATATTTATAATCACGCCTTGCGGCGGAATTACCTTGAATAATTCACCAGATAAACGGTATGACTTTGTATCTGACGCGCTTTTTATATTCCGTATAGCCTTCGAGCCCTTCTTCGAGCACCCGCTCCTCGTTTTTTATGCGTTTTGCGATTATGGGAATATAAAGAAGGAGAACGGCGAATGATATAAGCGAGCCGAGAACTATGCCCATTGAGAGAAAGAGAAAGAGAGTTGAACAATACATCGGGTGGCGCATTACGCCGTAAAGCCCGGTGTCAATGACCTTCTGATTCTCCTGAACCTCTACCGTTCTTGAAAGGTATGCGTTCTCTCGCAGAACCTCGGCATACATTACATAAGCACATAAGCGGCAAGAAATATTACCGCGCCTGATTTCGCAAGCCAGAGCGGCAGAACAAGAAAACCGAAGCGGAAGCACAGCCCCGCGGCAACAAAAGCGGCGAGGAACATAAGACCGCTCATAACAAGAACGGATTTTTGCTCGTCTTCTTTCTCTTTGGCGTTGAGGCGTTTTTCGAGCAGAGCGGGGTTCTTTTTCATAAGAACCAGACCCGCGATAATCATAGGCACAAACAGAATTACAATAAACATCCAGCCGTTATAAAAGGCCGCGGTGCCTGCGGGCAGAAACAGAAGCAGAGCGATAATGACAAGCCCGGCGAACAGTTTGCCTGCCGCTTTCAGAAGCAGTTTTTTTTGTCATTTAAAGACCTCCCGTCTGAAAGAAAAATTATCTTGAAAGGGTAACGGTTTTTGTTTCTCCGGGGTTAAAAGAAACTGTTTTTTCGTCTCCGCCCTTAACACTTACCCTAACCGTCTGCGCTTTGTCACTCGTAACGGTAACTGCTGCCGTTTCTGCGTTCCATTCTATATCAACCTGAGCGTTTGTTCTGGCACGCAAGTGAACTGCTTTGCTTATTATTTGGATTTACATTCCATTCAGGTGTTCTTTAATGTATTATTCTATAGTATTTCGATTACTCGAGGATAATAATATTTTTCCACAATCATTTATTTTGTGATATTCAAAGTTCCATGTATATCTATCTGTGTCTTCACAAAGAATCTGAATGTATTTAGGATATCCATCTTTTTCATCAATAATGTCAGAATCCAATATCTCGCGTTGCTCGATGTGAAATAATTCTGACGAATTGTGAAATTTTGCGGCAAGCCGCAAAGTGAAATGAAATAAATCAACTCATGCCCGCAGGCACTTCACGAGCGTAAGCGCACTTATCGTGCCGTCAGGCACACTTAGTTGCAAAGAGCACGCCGAAGCGTGCTCTTTGCTGTGCCTGTTTCACTAAAGTGCAACTTTGTTAATGAACAGACATACAGCGCAGAATAATACAGAATCGGTTTCTGAGTAAATGAATAATTCCATAATTATCGGGTGTAGGCGGCCACCCGACATTTTTAATTTGACAGTTTTTCAGTATTCATTTTTCTGTTAAAAATCCTGTTGTTTTAATGAATAATGAAAACTGAAAACTTAAGAATACGATTTGACAACTTAAATTTCTTTTAAAAACCGAAGCTGCATTTTTTCATTCACATAACCGATGTTTCTGTAAAAAGTATGAGCTTCCGTTCTGTGTGCGCCGGAATTCAATCTGATTATTCGGATGGAATTATCATTTGCCCACATTTCAATTGCCATCATAAGTTTTGAACCAATACCGCATTTTTGATAATCCGGTAAAACAGCAAGCCCCAGAATATTTAACGCTGTTTCATAATATAAGCAACGATATTTTTCTCCGTGAACAAACCCGACAACCCTGCCGTCAACTTCTGCGACTAAAACAATTTCTTCCTCACGGTTCAATTGCTCCAAGCGATATTTGACAAGCGCCGATTCACACGGATAACCGAGACTGAATTCACAAATGTCACGAATATCACCCGCATCAGTAGCGAAAGATGCTCGAATCTTTGGCTCTGAATAATCCATAATTATATCCCGCCTTTTGCTGTTTTGATGGATGATATCAACATACGTTTGATTTCTTCTGCTTGTGATAACAAAGGATCATACTGATATTCAAAAATCGCAGTTCGTTTCAGAAGTGTCAACCAATAAATGCTCTCGCCGGTCTCCTTTAAAGAGATATGGAGTTTGGCAATAAAATCCGCCTTGCTGTTTCCGTAAACGGCTTCATTGATATTTGCGCCGATTGAAGTTGCAGAACGAAGCAGTTGTTTAGGAATTGTTGTGTCTTTTTTTGATTTGGAATAATTCTCGTAAAACAGAACGATTTGAACAGCAAAATCCAGTGATTTATCAAGTAAAGGGTTATCCATGTGTTCACCTCCGTATTATATATTATACCAGAGTCATTTGATATAATCAACGCTTTGCTCGGCAAAGCAACCGATTCTCTTCTCTTTTCTCTCTTATCTTTTCATTGAAAAAAGTCGCGGGAGAGAAAGGAGAGAAGAGATAGGAATAAAGAGTGAAAAGTGAAGAGTACAAAAAGAAAAAAGCCGCTTTCGCGACTTTTTCTTTTTGGCGGAGAAGGGGAGACTCGAACTCCCGCGCCGGTTACCCGACCTACGCCCTTAGCAGGGGCGCCTCGTCACCAACTTGAGTACTTCTCCATATGGTAACTAAAACCAAAATATGAAGAATGGGGCTCCGAGGCGAAGCCTCATTCCTTGTGGCGGAGAGAGTGGGATTCGAACCCACGGTATGTTGCCATACGACGGTTTTCAAGACCGTTCCGTTATAACCACTTCGGTATCTCTCCGAATGCTCAATTATATTAGCATAGTTTGGGAGTGTTGTCAATACTTTTTATTTGATTTTTGATATGGACATTTCTTTTGAATTATTATATAATCAATAATACGGGGTGATCATCATGAATCCACATACAAACTCGTCTTTATACAAACGCGCCTGCGCCTATATAATCGACCTTACAGCCTCTGTGATAAACGACACCGCGCCTGCCGAAAAGCCGGATGACGTCGACTGGGATACCGTTATAAAGATCGCTGAGAACCACAGTGTTCTCAACATCGTATCATATGCAGTCGAAAAGCTTGTTGACAAGCCCGATGAAAAGCGCCTGCGGTTCCTGCGTGAATTTCGTATGCAGAAGATCGTCGTGGAGGCCGAGCAGGAGATCGAAGCCATGGACGCCATGGACAAGCTCGAGCAGATGCATATAAAGCATATGCCGCTCAAGGGTATAGTGATCAAACAGCTCTACCCCTCCCCCGACATGAGGACAATGGGAGACATCGACATCCTCATCGAGCACGAAAAATGCGACGAGGTCATCAAGGCTTTTTGCTCCGACGGCTTCATATTCTGCGACGAGGGCGACCTTCACTCCAACGTCAGGCGCGGCAACGCATACATCGAGTTCCACAAGGCGATGATAGACGAGGATCACGCAAGGCTCAGCAGCTATTTCGGCTCCGGATTTGAACGCGCGGTAAAAGAGGACGGCTGTGATTACCGCTACGCTCTCAGCCGCGAGGATATGTATATCTTCCTCATAGCCCATATCGCCAAGCACTACCGCTACGGCGGCACCGGCATACGCACCCTGCTCGATCTCTACGTGTACAGGAAGGTATATACCGACCTTGACATGGAATACATCGCCGCTGAAACTGAAAAAACAGGGCTCGGCGTTTTCCGTCAAAAGATGGAGGCTCTCGCCGACGAATGGTACTCCGGCGGTTTTGACGGAAGCTTCAACAACATCGCGGAATATATCATCTCCGGCGGAGTTTACGGGACCAAGGACACCCGGTTCCAGAACAGCTTCATCTTTGAGAATATTACCGAAAACTCCGTCAGGGACAGCAAGAGCAAATACATCAGCGATATACTGTTCCCGAGCTTTGACGTCCTCGCCATCAGATATCCCGGCCTCAAAAAGCACCGGTGGCTCTTCCCCTGGTACTGGTTCAAGAGAATAATAGATACCCTGAGGATCGAGCCGAAGAATATCAAGGGCAGGATCATTGATTCGGCGAATGTTATCAGAATAGACAAAAACGACATTGACGTTCAGCGCGACGCAGGCATAGAGGAGCTCTGATGCGTCGCACATAATAAATTAAAATCCCTGCGGCAGACGCTTTGTACCGAAGCCGCAGGGATCATGTTATTTCTTTTTCTTCTTATTTGATGAGTTGCGCTCAAGCTCGTTATATTTGACTATCTTCAGCTCGCGGCTCTTTCTGCGCTTTCTGTTCACGCGTATAAACTCGAGGATATATATGACTATTCCAAGAACTATAAGCACGATAATTATCTTGAATACGGTGTTGGCGGTTATCTTTTTCAGGATCGCCTTGCCATAGAGCAGCACGCTGAGATTCGCGTCCTCCGCCACCACAAGCTTTGTGGTTCCGATCTTGACTCCGGAGAACATAATATCCGCGTCGCAGACATACTCTCCCTTTTTGAACGGCGCGTCGATCGACTCCGGCTTTTTCAGAGGAATAAAGCTGACGCTCTGCGAATCATTACCCTTCGGGATGAGCGCGAGCACCTCGCTTTTTGAAACAAGTCTGACGGAATCCATGTCCCAGCAAAAATTGACCGGCACGGAGGTAACGTACTGATCCTGCTTTGCGACCGCCTCATAGCTCAGGTTGTCGAAGGCCCACTTATACATCTTGAGCGTATCCATAAACGCCTGGTTTTCCTCGACCTTTTCCTTTTCATTTAAGCGGTAATCGCCGCCCATTGCGACTGCAAGATAGTTGTACCCGTTCTTGGAGGCGTAGCTGATAAGGCATTTGCCGGCGTTATCCGTGGATCCTGTCTTGATGCCCTTGCAGTATTCGTAATAATACGACACTCTTGTTTTGTTTATCATATGATTGGTGGTAACAAGGGTCCTCGCCTTGTTCTTGTTGGTCTCGGGCAAATCATAGGTGGCATTGGCTACTATCTTTTCAAACGCCGAATACTTTAGCGCCGCCCTTGTGATGACAGCAAGGTCGTTCGCCGTTGTCAGATGGGTCGCACTGTCAAGCCCGTGAGGATTGTCAAAGTGGGTATTTTTACAGCCGAGCTTTGCGGCCGCAGCGTTCATCATATCAACAAATTTTTCCGCGGTGCCGCCTATCTCGCAGGCGAGAACCATGGCGGCGTCGTTTCCGCTGGGTATCAGCATACAGCACAGCAGGTTATACACGCTGATGATCTCCCCGCTCTTGAGCCCTGAGAGCGAGCTTCCGGTGTTATAAAGGCTCTCCAGAGCCTCGGAGCCGACAACGACCGTCCGCTCAAGGTCGTCGCAGTTCTGAAGAACGACGAGGGCGGTCATTATCTTTGTCAGCGACGCAGGGGCGACCTTCGCATCCGCGCTTTTACTGATGACAGTAGTGTTGCTGTCAAGGTTTATGAGCAGATCCACCTTGCAGTTAAGAGGCTCGTCCGGCGTATAATTCATCGCATGGACGGGTATTATCAGCGTTGAAATGAGAATTGTCAGCAAAGTTATAAAAATTATGGATTTTTTCATAGACAAGACACCCGATTTTGTAGTATTATATATGTTAAGGCAACGCCGCACACCATATTCACGCGGCATTGCATGAAAGTATTATAACATATCAAAAGGTAAAAATAAACATCAATTTCAAAAAATTGCTTTGCCCGGCGGCGGTCTGCCGCCCGCAGGCAGAATAGGAGCGTCCCGATATGATTTACGCAACCGGCGATATGCACGGCGACTACGATCTTTTTTATCAAAAACAATTCAAACGTCTCGGCGAGGGCGACACGCTGATCGTCTGCGGCGATTTCGGCTTCATCTGGAACGGTGAGGCTAAGGAGAAAAAGACGCTTGACAAGCTCGCAAGAAAGAAGTTCAGGATCTGCTTCATAGACGGCACGCATGAGAATTTCGATCTGCTCTCAAAGTACCCCGTTGTGGAATTTGCCGGAGGCAGGGCGCACAAGATAAGGGACAACGTCTTTCACCTGATGCGCGGTCAGATATTTGAAATTGAGGGCAACCGCATCTTCACCATGGGCGGCGGCGAGAGTCCCGACATAGATATGCGCCCCGAGAGCAACGTATGGTCGGATCTTGAGATACCGAGCCGCGAGGAAATGCGGCAGGGTGCGGAGAATCTTGAAAAATACAAGTACAAGGTCGATTATATTTTCACCCACGAGCCGCCTCAGAAAATCAAGAACTTTCTTATGCTAAATGAGATCGAGGGCTTCCGCGTGACGGCGCTCAACGCCTATCTGCAGGAGCTCAGCGAGAGCTGCGAATATACGCGCTGGTTCTTCGGCAGTATGCACATTGACAAGTTTGTTTCCGCCTCAATGGTCGCCGTATTCCAGAACGTGGTGGAAATACGCAGCGGAGATATTCTCAGATAGGGTGGCTGAAATGGAGATAAAGGATATTCTTTCAAGGGTGGATCATACCCTGCTCTCCCCGTCCGCTGTTTGGGACGACATAAAAACAGTTTGTGACGACGGCATCAAATACGGCTGCGCCTCGGTCTGCATACCCGCGTCCTTTGTCAAGAGGGCTGCAGAATATGTTGACGGGCGTATACCGATCTGCACCGTAATCGGCTTCCCTAACGGCTACTCGACGACCGGGGCAAAGTGCTTTGAGGCCGCCGACGCAGTCCGGAACGGAGCCTCCGAGATAGACATGGTCATAAACATCGGCGCACTCAAAGACGGTGAATTTCAGTTCCTGAAGGATGAGATAAACTCCGTCAAAGAGAGCTGCGGCGGCAGACTGCTGAAGGTGATAATAGAGACCTGTCTGCTGACGGATGATGAAAAAATAAAGATGTGCGAGCTTGTATCCGCCTCGGACGCGGACTATATAAAAACCTCGACCGGCTTCTCAAACGGCGGCGCGACCCCGAAGGACGTTGCGCTCTTCGCCGAACACGTCACGGGCGGCCTTAAGATCAAGGCGGCGGGCGGTATAGCTTCGCTTGCCGACGCCGAGGAATTCATAAGGCTCGGCGCATCAAGGCTCGGGACAAGCAGAATAGTCAGAATAGCCCGGGAAAGCGGCGTTTGAATAAAAGCGAAGGTGTTTTTATGAACGAGAAAGAACTTATCGATTCCGCCGTCGCGGCGATGAAAAGCTCCTACTCCCCGTATTCGGGCTTCTCGGTCGGAGCTGCCCTGCTGACCTGCTCAGGCAGGATATACACTGGCTGCAACATTGAGAACAGCTCCTATTCAATAACGATGTGTGCGGAGCGAACGGCTCTGTTCAAGGCTTTGAGCGAGGGCGAAAGAGACTTTGAGGCGATTGCGATCGTCGGCGGCAGGGACGGAAGAATAACCGACGGGTGTCCGCCGTGCGGAGCCTGCCTCCAGGCGATGAGCGAATTCTGCGGAGGAGATTTCACTATACTGCTTTTTGACGGAGATAACGTCAATAAACATACTCTCGGCAGTCTTCTGCCGGAATCATTTAAAATAAAAAAACAATAAGGATGGTGCTGTTATGAAGGATTTATACTGCGGAAGAGGTACGGACAGTGAGAACGCCGCCCTCATAGAATTTTTGAACGACGTTTTCTTCTTTGAGGATGATGACGACGATACAAGGGACTTTTTGACTCTGCTCCCGAAGATCTACAAGGATGAATACAGACCGGCGTACAATAATTTTCTCCTGCGCGACCACAAGGGCGAATACCGCGCGTCGGTAGGCGCCTTCATGAATTATCTGACTATCGGCGGCGAGGACGTTTCCGCCTGCTGCATAGGCAACGTTGCAGTCGGCAGAAAATACCGCTCAAAGGGCTACATGGCGGATCTTCTGAAGCTGACCATTGATGAGCTCATGAAGATCGAAACAGACGTGGTTTACCTCGGCGGCCAGCGTCAGAGATACTCCTATTTCGGATTCGAGGTCTCCGGAATGATGTATACATATTATTTCAACAAAAAGAACATAAAGCACGCCTTCAAGAATAAGCCCAGCGGCCTCAAGGCTTTTGAGATGGAGGAGGGCGACTATGAATCCGCAAGAAAAATCGACGAGATATACTCGCGCCTTCCGGTCAGATCCCAGCGCACTATCGAAAGATACTGCGATATCCTTAAATCATGGAACAGCACTCCGTTCATAGTTACCGAGCACGGCGAATTCGCAGGATATTTCGTGCTCAACGACGGCGGAAACGATATACTCGAATTCGGAGCAGTCTCAGAGGAATACTATCAGAGAGTTGTTACGGCGATATTTGAGCTGACAGACGCAAAGGGCATCAGCTTTTCCGTCACCCCGTTCGATAAGGAAAAGATCGCGTTCTTCGACAAATATGCCGAGGGCATATCCGTCAGAGGCTGTGAGTCCGTGCTTGTCCTGAACTACCGAAAGATCATCGGCTCGCTGCTCAAGGCAAAGGCCGGCTACGAGACACTGTCGGACGGCGAGACCGTCGTTCTCATCCACGGCTTCCGCGCGGACGAAAAGCTGAAAATATCGGTCAGGGACAACCGCGTTGAGGTCACCGAAACGGATGACGAGCCGGAATACGAGCTCAGCCACAACGAGGCTACGCGCGCCTTCTTCTCCCTGATGCGCTCGGACGCCTCAGAATTCAGGCCGGAGATACGCCAGTGGTTCCCGCTGCACCTGTCTCTCCATTCAACTGACACAATGTAAGGAGGATAGCCATGTCGGTCACCCGCTCTTTTTACGGAAATATGCCGGACGGCAGAGAGGTGGAGCTTTACAGCCTCTGCGACGGAGCGTACACCCTGCAGGCCATAACCCTCGGCGCGACTCTCCAGGCTCTTTATGCGCCGGATAAATACGGAAGGATCAACGACGTCACCGTCGGCTTCGACAGCCTCTCCGGACACCTTGAGCACAGCGATTATCAGGGCAAGACGGTCGGCAGATACGCGAACAGGATCGCCGGAGGACATTTCTTCATCGGCGACGAAGAAACCACCCTTGTCAGGAACGAAAAAGGACTCACCTGCCTTCACAGCGCGGGTGAGTTTTCCGACGCCGTATGGGACGCAAGTGTAACCTCGGAAAACTCCGTGGAGCTCAGCTTTGTCAGCCCCGACGGAACAAACGGATTCAAAGGCGCCCTCACCGCCAAGGTTCGCTATACTCTGGAGGGCGGCAGGGTCACGATCGACTATTCCGCCGTCTGCGACAGGGACACCGTGATAAACTTCACGAACCACACCTATTTCAACCTCAGCGGCTCCGCCGGCAGCGACGTGCTCGGCCATGTGCTGCAGATGAACGCGCCGTACTTCACTCCCACGGACGCCGACAGCATCCCGACGGGAGAGCTGCGCCCGGTCAGAGGCACGGCTTTTGACTTCACCACTCCCCATGCCATAGGTGAGAGAATAAACAACGACGACGAACAGCTTATAAACTGCAAGGGGTACGACCACAACTTCTGCCTGTCCCGCAAACCGGGTGAAGCGGACGTAACGGTATATGAGCCTGTCAGCGGCAGACGGCTGAGTGTGTTCACGGATCTGCCGGGCGTTCAGCTCTATACCGGAAACTTCCTGGATTCAAGCGTGCTCGGCAAGGGCTCTTTGCCGCTGGTCAAGCACGCAGGTCTCTGCCTTGAGACCCAGTATTACCCGGACACCCCCAACCATACGGGATTTCCGCAGTGCTTCTTCGCCGCAGGCGAGGAATACAGATCGACGACGGTTTTTGAGCTTTCAATATTTTAAAAACATTTATTTCCAGTTCATAAATCGTACAAATTAATGATTATAATGGAGATATAAAATCAAACCGGAGGGATTATTATGGCAACCGAAAAAATCCTCGTTGTAGACGACGATACCAATATCTGCGAGCTCCTCAGACTCTATCTTGAAAAAGAGGGCTATTCAGTCACTATCGCAAATACCGGAATGCAGGCGGTCAAGGTCTTTGCCGAACAGCAGCCGGATCTGATGCTGCTTGATATAATGCTCCCCGAGCTTGACGGCTGGCAGGTCTGCCGTGAGATCAGGAAATACTCCAACAAGCCGATAATCATGCTGACCGCAAAGGGCGAGACCTTTGACAAGGTGCTCGGGCTTGAGCTCGGCGCCGACGATTATATCACCAAGCCCTTTGACGCCAAGGAGGTCCTTGCCCGTATCAAGGCGGTGCTCCGCAGGTCGTCAAACGCCTCCGCCTCAGGCAGCGGCGGTGAGATCAAGCAGGTCTCCTATGACAATCTTATCATCAACCTGACCAATTACGAGCTCAGAGTCAAGGGCGAAAAGGTCGACGCTCCGCCCAAGGAGATGGAGCTTCTCTATCACCTTGCGAGCAACCCGAACCGCGTTTTCACCCGCGATCAACTGCTTGACGAGGTGTGGGGCTTCGATTATTACGGAGACAGCCGCACCGTTGACGTCCATATCAAAAGGATCCGCGAAAAGCTGGAGGGCGTCTCCGACAAGTGGGAGCTGAAAACCGTTTGGAGCGTCGGTTATAAATTTGAAACCAAGGACTGATCCGAATGACAGCAAGAAAGAAGAAAGAAGAGCGCGTCCATTCCGGACGGCTCTTCAAAAAATATCTTTTTGTCATAACCTCGGTGATCCTGGTCAGCGTAATAGTTCTGTGCTCAACGTACTTTCTGCTTGCCACAAGGTACTGGAGCAATGAGCAGAAGACGCTCATGCAGAGGAACACCAATATCATATCTGAAAACGCCCAGCATATTCTGACAAGCTTCAGCAGCACGGAATTGCCCGACACTGACGACGACGGCAAGATCGACGGCGAAGAGAAGGCTTCCGTCAGATCGCCGCTGATAATGATATGCAACACACTAAAAAGTATGTCCGATTCCGTCAATGCGGATATATTCATCACCAACACAGAGGGCGAAGTGGTCGTCTGCAAGGAGATGATCGACGAAAAATTCCGCTTTTCGGAGGACGCAAAATGCATCATCCACTCCGAATACCGGATCGACTCCTCCATCATCCAAAAGGCGTCGGACGGCAATTACAGCGAGGTCGGCAACCTCGGAGGCACCTTTGTCAAGAATCAGATCACCGCGGCTTCGCCCATCAAGCTGGACGGCAAGACGGTGGCGATAGTCTTCGCGACTGAGCCGATAACCACAAGCTGGTACGCCTACGCGAGGAACATCCTTCAGATCTTCCTCGTCGCCATTCTCCTCGCACTTTTGATATCGTTTATTACGGTCTACTTCCTATCTTACAAATTGACCAAGCCGCTCAAGGAAATGTCCATCGCCACCAAGCGCTACGCCGAGGGCGATTTCAGCTACAAGGTCGAGGTCAAGGGCAACGATGAGATGGCGGAGCTGGCAAACGCTTTCAACAGCATGGCGATGTCCCTCGCCTCCCTCGAAAGCTCCAGGCGGAGCTTTGTAGCCAACGTTTCACATGAGCTAAAGACCCCGATGACCTCGATAGGCGGCTTCATCGACGGTATGCTCGACGGTACCATCTCCAGGGACAAATACGATTATTACCTCCGGCTCGTTTCCGATGAGGTGAAACGGCTCTCCAGACTCGTCACGGGTATGCTCAATATGTCCAAGCTCGAGGCCGGCGAAATGCCGATAAACATCAAAAGCTTCGATCTCAGGAACGACATTATAAAAACAGTCCTGTCGTTTGAAAAAAAGATAGATAAAAAATCCATTGAGATCATCGGTCTCGATTCAATAGAGCCCCTGCCTGTCAGGGCCGATGAGGATATGATCATTCAGGTCATATACAATCTGATAGACAACGCGGTCAAATTTACACCGAACAACGGATATATTCTTTTCAAGGCTTATTCGGATCAGGAAAAAACCTTTATAAGCGTCAGGAACAGCGGCGCGGGCATAGAGCGCGAGGAGCTGCACAAGGTGTTTGAACGCTTCTATAAGATAGATAAATCCAGAAGCTACGACGTAAAGGGCGCCGGACTCGGCCTGTATCTTGTAAAAAGCATAATCGATCTCCACGGCGGCGAGATACGCGTGGACAGCAAGGTCGGGGAATATACAGAGTTTATTTTCTGGCTCCCCAATGTTTAATTTTTGTTTACAATTTCATTATTGATTATTAAAATCGAAGGTTTATAATCCGAATCACAGAATAAAACTTGTCAAAGAACGGAGGTAATAATTATGTATGATACCAATGATGATTACACCGGCGGTGTAAACAATGAGAACACAAATACCAACGAAAACGGTTATGGCGGCTTTGATAACAACGCAGAGCCGGCAGCGCCCGCAGCCGGACCCGAAGAGGTCGTGAACACCTTCGATCACAGCGGCGGTCATACTGCGGAGAACGCAGACAACGGCAGCGCAGACTCATATGCCGAGCCCGCGCAAAAGGATCCGTACAACGGCGGCGATCAGGGCGAGAGCGAATCTGCTTACAGCCCTTATTCCGGAAGCTACTCGGATAATTACTACCAAAGATACAACGACTCTTACAGGGAGCACGAGAGCAAGCCCTACTATACTCACGAGGCGGCA
>JAFSXA010000179.1 GCA_017450135.1 Clostridia bacterium
GTCGCGTCGTCCTTATAGGACACGATGCAGAGATTTTCGTCATCGGTCGCAAACACCTTTTTAGCCTTGCCCTCGTAGATCTGTTCCAGTTTTTCCATGTCAGTTACCTCCGATCATATTATGCAGTTGTATTTATTTTCTATATCGTAATTTTTAGAAAGCACCTTTTCCGAAGCCTTCCTCCTTGAAGTTGCAAGCTTTTCTGCGAGCTCGGCGTCTGTTACTGCCAGTATTTCAACAGCGAGCAGCGCGGCATTGGCAGCGCCGTCAATCGCGACTGTTGCAACCGGTATGCCCGAGGGCATCTGAACGGTCGACAGCAGGGCGTCAAGTCCGTCAAGTGTCGAGGATTTGACGGGAATGCCTATGACCGGCAGAGTGGTGTTTGCAGCGAGCGCTCCTGCAAGGTGAGCTGCCTTGCCTGCTGCGGCAATGATAACACCGAAGCCGTTGTCACGCGCATTGGAAGAAAACTCCTTTGCCTGTTCGGGGGTCCTGTGCGCGGAAAAAACGTGCACCTCAAACGGCACACAGTAGTCCCTGAGTGTTGATATAGCGCCCTCCACTATCGGGAAATCGCTGTCGCTTCCCATGATAACAGCTACTTTTTTCATCATAAATCCTCCATATGATATTATTAAGCAGTAAAAACTATTGCCAAAAAAATCTAATCGGGCAGTCCTATACGCATAAACAGGACTGCCCAGACGGTCGGCTTGGTATGCTCTCTCTGCTCCACTGTGGTTATCCACATATCCGTCAGTCACAAAGAGATGAGTTCCTTTAAATTATAACAAAAGAGCTCGGAAAGGTCAATGCGGGCAGATGTAAAAGTTTTTAATGACTTTTACAAAAACTATATAAATATTATACAATTATTCAGCCTTGGTTTCGCAGTAGGCGCAGCGGTAGACCTGATTATCACCGCTGCCGGTGAGCTTGAATATATGCGGCAGCTCCTGCTCAACAGAGGTAATGCATCTTGGGTTCTTGCATTTGATAACGTTTGTTAGCGTTGACGGGAGCTTAACCTTCCTCTTTTCCACAAGTACGCCGTTTCTGATAACGTCAATAGTTACCCCGGGATCGACATAACCGAGGACGTCAACGTCGATCTCTATTGTGTCGTCTACCTTGATTATATCCTTTTTGCCCATTTTACGGCTTGTGACGTTCTTAATTATCGCCACTGAGCAGTCGAGGCGGTCGAGCTTGAGCAGCTTATAGATATCCATACCCTTGCCTGCTACGATGTGATCTATAACGATACCGTTTTTGATCGAATCTATATTCATCACTTCACCTCCAGCAGCTTAAGGATAAGAGCCATCCTCATATACTTTCCGTAGAGCACCTGCTTGAAATAACAGGCTCTCGGATCGTCGTCAACCGCAACGCTTATCTCGTTGACCCTGGGCAGAGGATGCATTATGCACAGATCCTTTTTAGCGCGTTTGAGCTTTTCCGGAGTGAGTATGTAGCTGTCCTTGAGCCTGAGGTAATCCTCCTCGTTGAAAAAGCGTTCGCGCTGAACCCTCGTCATGTACAGAATGTCAAGAGTCGGGATCACCGATTCAAATTCCGCAGTCTGTATGTATTCAAGGTTATTTTTCTGTATTACGTCCTTTTTGATGTAGCTTGGGAGCTTCAGCTCCTCGGGAGAAATCAGAACGAACCTTATACCGCTGTAGCGTGACAGCGCGGATATCAGCGAATGGACGGTCCTTCCGAATTTGAGGTCGCCGCAGAAGCCGACAGTCAGATTGTCGAATCTGCCCTTTTCACGCCTGATAGTCAGCAGATCGGCGAGAGTCTGTGTGGGATGGTTGTGACCGCCGTCGCCTGCATTTATAACGGGTACTCCGGCGTTGAGCGAGGCCACAAGAGGTGCGCCCTCCTTCGGGTGCCGCATGGCGATAATATCCGCGTAGCAGGATACCGTCTTCGCCGTGTCAGCCACGCTCTCGCCCTTGGCGGCTGAGCTTGAATCGGCGGAGGAAACGCTGATAACGTTGCCTCCGAGCTCATACATTGCCGCCTCAAAGCTGAGTCTCGTCCTTGTTGAAGGCTCAAAGAACAGGGTTGCAAGCTTTTTACCGTCGCACTTATGAGCATATTTCGCGGGATCATCGATGATCCCGTTCGCCGTGGAAATAAGCTCCTCCAGATCTTCGACGGAAAGGTCAAGAATACTGATCACACTTCTCATTTTTTCTCTCCGATCCAGCTTTCATCGGAAGGGTCGTTCCTGAAAGCTATTAGTCTTTCGATATCTTTACGGGCAATATATCCCTTTTCAGCCGCTACGTCGGTTATAACGTCAAAATCGGTCAGACTGACGTTCTTTACTTCCGCACTGGCCAGGCGTTCCACTCCTTTTTTCATGCCGTAGGTAAAGATTGAAACTATGCCGAGGACGTCGGCGCCGTTTGATCTCAGAATGTCGACCACCTCGAGCACACTGCCTCCGGTGGAGATAAGATCCTCGACAACAACGGTTTTCTGCCCCTTCTCGAGTCTGCCCTCGATCTGATTTTTCCTGCCGTGATCCTTGGCGCTGCTCCTGACGTAGCCCATCGGCAGGCCGAGGATGTGAGCGGTTATCGCCGCGTGCGCGATACCGGCGGTCGAGGTGCCCATGAGCACCTGAGCATCGGGATAGTTCTCTTTGATAAGCGCCGCGAGACCGTTTTCGATATCGCATCTGACCTCGGGATATGAGAGGGTCAGTCTGTTGTCGCAGTAGACGGGGCTTTTGATCCCGCTCGCCCATGTAAACGGCTCGTCGGGGCGGAAAAAGACCGCCTTGATTTTCAAAAGATCCTCAGCAATTATTCTTTTCATACCATTCTCCTGTCGTCAATCAATGAATTCTTCTACGCACCTGTTGTACGCCGCGACCGGATCGTCTGCGGCGGTGATGGGTCTGCCGACCACGATATAGTCAGAACCTGCCTCCTTGGCCTGCGCCGGAGTCATTATCCTCTTCTGATCACCGACGTCGGAATCTGCGAACCTGACGCCCGGGGTCACGGTGATAAATCCGCCGCCGCAGCTCCCGTGCACAACAGCCGCCTCAAGCGGAGAACAGACCACGCCGTCCAGACCGGAGAGCTTCGCATTCTTCGCGTAGCTCATTACGACCTCATCCATGGGTCTGTCGATGAGCAGTTCGTCCTTCAGCGCGTCAGCTCCGGTGGACGTGAGCTGAGTCACGGCTATGAGCAGCGGCCGCGTCCCGTCCTCACGGGTCAATCCCTCGAGCGCCGCCCTCATCATGGCGGAGGTTCCGGCGGCGTGTATGTTAGTCATATCGACGTTGAGACTTGAAAGGACTCTCATGCTCTTTTTTACCGTGTTCGGTATATCGTGGAGCTTGAGGTCAAGGAATATCTTATGTCCCCTGTCCTTTACAGCCCTGACTATCTGAGGTCCCTCAGCGTAAAAAAGCTCCATACCTATCTTGACGAAGGGCTTTCTGTCCCTGAATCTGTCAAGAAAAACAAATAAATCATCAGCGCTTGAAAAGTCGCAGGCAACTATCACGTCCTTGCCCATCAGTGCGCACCTCCAATAATCTCACTCAAATCATCTATTCCGTACTTTTGCATTATCTGCGGCAGATCATCTATGATCCGGGGGCAGGCGTAGGGGTCGATAAGATTCTGAGCACCGACCTCCACTGCCGTGGCGCCAGCGAGCATGAACTCGATAACGTCCTCGGCGCTCGCTATGCCGCCCATTCCGACTATAGGTATCGAAACAGCCTCAAAGACCTGATATACCATCCTCAGCGCAACCGGTTTTACAGCCGGGCCGGAGAGGCCTCCGGTCTTATTGGCAAGCAGCGGCCTGCGTGTCTTAAGATCAATCTTCATTCCCAGCAAGGTGTTTATCAGGCTGATGCCGTCAGCGCCGGCGTCCTCGCACGCCGAAGCTATCCGCGCTATATTGGTCACCTTGGGTGAAAGCTTGATTATCACCGGTTTATCGGTGACCTCTTTGACGGCTCTTGTGACCTGAGCCGCAGACTCGGCGTCCGTACCGAAGGACATTCCGGCGCCGTGGACGTTTGGGCAGGATATGTTAACTTCTATCCAACCGACCTGCTCCTGCCCGTCCAGCCTTGCACAGGTATAGACGTAATCCTCGATAGAAAAACCGCTGACGTTAGCCATTACCGGCTTTGAGAAAACATTTTTCAGCTTTGGCAGCTCATTATTTATCACCGATTCAACACCGGGATTCTGAAGGCCGACTGCGTTGAGCATACCCGAGGCGCACTCGGCTATCCGGGGAGTCTCGTTCCCGAACCTCGGCTCCCTCGTCGTCCCCTTGAACGAAAAGGTGCCGAGCTTATTTATATCATAGAATTCTGCAAATTCGTATCCGTAACCGAAGGTTCCGCTCGCAGGGATCACGGGATTATCGATTTTTATTCCGCACAATTCGACCGAGGTCACCATACGATCTCCTCCCTTTTAAGCACCGGCCCGTCCCTGCAGATGCGTTTATATCCGTACTTTGTCTTACAGGAACAGCCCATGCACGCTCCGAAGCCGCAGCCCATCCTCTCCTCAAAGCTGAACTGGCCGTCCGTGACCGCAATGCCGTCCACCGCTCTGAGCATCGGCATGGGGCCGCAGGTGTAGAAATATGTATAATCGAGCTCCTTCATGACGTCTGTAACAAAGCCTTTTGTCCCGGCGCTTCCGTCTACGGTCGTCAAAAAGACCTCCGCCCCGGTCTCACGGAATTCTTCCTCGCCGAACACCTCGTCGGCAGTGTTAAAGCCGAGGATGATCATGACTTTTTTGCCCTGAGCCGTCAGTTTTTTCGCCAGAGAATAGAGGGGCGGTACGCCGGCACCGCCTCCCACGAGGAGAGGTCTGCCGCCGCTCAGGGTGTCGTCGTAGCCGTTTCCGAGGCCGGTGAGCACGTTCAGCTTAGCACCCGGCTGAAGCTCGGACATAAGGGCTGTACCTCCGCCGACGACCTTATAGATCAATGTGACTGAATCAGATGTATAGTCGCACACGGAGATCGGACGTCTCAGATAGAAGCCCGAGAGGCTGATATTCACAAACTGTCCCGGAACCGTAACGGCGGAACAGTCTCCGTCAAGCTTCATCAGATATGTGTTCAGAGCTATTTTTTTGTTCGATGTCACTCTGAGTACTGTTTCGTTCATAGCTCAATACTCCCAAAGGCGATCTCGCCGTTTGCTATCGTCATAAGGCATTTACCGTATACGTTCCTTCCGTCAAAGGGCGTGCTCCTGCCCGTGGAGAGGAAGACGTCGGAATCTATCATGAATCTCTTGTTCAGATCAAAGACAGTGAGATTTGCGAGTGAACCTATCCTGATACCGTTCTCAAGGCCGAAGCGCTCCGACGGCGCGACGCTCATAAGCTCAATGAGCCTCTCAAGAGAGATAATGCCGCTTCTGACAAATTCAGTATACAATACCGGGAATGAACACTCGAGCCCCACGATACCCATAAGGCTCTTTATAAGGCCTCTGCTCTTTTCCTCTGCGGAATGGGGCGCATGATCCGTGGCTATCATATCTATCGTTCCGTCTGCAATACCCTCGATCAAAGCCTGTCTGTCGTCCTCTGTTCGCAGCGGAGGATTCATCTTGAACCTGCCGTCGTCACGGAGATCGTCCTCGGTCAGGACGAGGTAGTGCGGAGCGGTCTCG
This sequence comes from Clostridia bacterium, assembly GCA_017450135.1. Lineage (GTDB taxonomy): Bacteria > Bacillota > Clostridia > Oscillospirales > Acutalibacteraceae > CAG-488. The sequence goes on from JAFSXA010000179.1 coordinate 5,705, forward strand.
CAGGTCACGTCTACGCCACGAGCCTTAGCTTCTCTTATAAGTTCAACACTTTCGGCGGTCGAAACGTGGCAGACGTGGTATTTACAGCCGGTCTCTGCGGCGAGGTTGAGATCCCTCTCCACCTGTTTCCATTCGCTCTCTGCCGAAATACCCGGAAGTCCGTGGATGCGCGAATAGTTCCCGTCATTTATACAGCCGCCCTCGCTGACGAGAGATTTATCCTCGCAGTGTGCTGATATCACCCTGCCGAGAGCCTTGGCTCCGAGCATAGCATCGCGCATTATTCCGGCGGACTGCACTCCCCTGCCGTCGTCCGAAAATCCGGCAACATCAGGCGCCATGTCATCCATATCCGAGAGCTCCTGTCCCAGCTCGCCCTTTGTTATTGAGCCAAACGGAATAACGTTTATAACAGCGGTCTTTCTGATGATCTCCAGCTCGGTTTCAAGCGTCTCGCGGCAGTCGGGAACAGGGTCGAGGTTCGGCATAGGGCAGACAGTCGTGTAGCCGCCGTGTGCCGCGGCGAGAGATCCGGTATGAATATTCTCTTTATAAATAAAACCCGGCTCGCGTAGATGTACGTGTACATCCGTAAAGCCGGGAAATATATTCTTATTCTCACAGTCTACAATTTCGGCGTAACGCGAGTAGAGGCAACTGCATACAGCGGCAATTCTGCCGTTGGATATGAGGATATCCTGTTTTTTGAATTCGCCGTCGATATAAACGTGGGCGCCCTTTAAAATCAGATTCATTCCGAACTCCTCTCATCGCCAACAAAAAACACCTTGCTGATAGACAAGGCGTAAACAGTCTGCGGCTGCAGGCAGACAGATCTATGTTAAACCTTGCCGATATCACTGTATCGTTCTTAAAGATTTATTTCGCAATCATTCTAACACAACAGGTAGTGCTTGTCAACCGAAAATCATCAATTTATTCAACTTTTAAGCAGATTAAGAGCGCAGAAGCACAGTCCCGCGCTCAAGCATATCATGATTTGTTCATATCCTCAATTCTTATCCGTTTCACTGTCTTTGCGAATATACTTGATGTATTCGTAATTGTCCTCACGTGAGGTCTGCTCACGGAGGAAGTCATACACTTTGTCGCGCAGATATGCGGCGTTTTCCTTATTGCTGAGCCCTTCCTTAGGATAGATGGGATCGCTGATTATAACGGTAAATGCCGGCGCCTTGATAAAGCTTGTCAGACCCTTCCTCTTTCTGTAAACAGTCGCAGCAGCGACAACCGGAGCTTTGAGCTTGGCCGGATAAGAAAAAGAGGTGGATTTGAACGGTCTTACGCCCGTGTAATACGGCCAGATATGCGCTTCGGGATAGATGACTATGCATCTTTTTTCCTTATAGAATTTTTCTATCGCGTTGACAAACCTTTTCAAACCGTGGACGGTATCGGGGATCGGCAGAGCCCCGAGCATCAGAACAAGCTGTTTTATCCCCTTTATTGAGACAGTGTCGGGACCCGCTACAAAGGTGCATCTCCTTAAACCCGCGGATAACGGCGGAAAGAAGACGTCAGCCAGCTGAGTGTGGTTGCCGTAGAAGAAGACACCTGTATCTCCGATTTTTTTGAAAGCCTCTTTATTTTCGATTTTAAGCCCGAAAACAGTCTTCATCAGCGCCCAGCCGACCGGCCGTCCGATCACATAGTAAATGAACGAGCCGGTCGCTTTCCACAGAGGATTATCGTTTGTGAACGGAAAATCCTCGGGGACGTGCTGGGTATTGATATCGGTGCCTGCAAAATCATCGTCAAACGAGCTGTAATAAATTATCTTTTTTTTCATTGAATATCCCTCATCAAATACGTTCAATAGAAGAACTGCGCCCGAAGACCGATCACAGTAACTTCGTCCAAAAATCCGAGAAGCCTTTATGTCCGAAGATAAGATCAAGAACCTTTGAAGCTGTTCCCAGAACAGCAGTTACCGCCTGCATATTGTCGTCAGTCTCCTCGGGCAGATATTTATCCGGGAAAAGATGATAGATAGAATTGATCTTGACCAAGGTGTTATAGAGAGCCTCGGTGATCCTATCGTCCTCTTCACGGTTGTTGATCGTCCTTGCCACCATTGCCTTGGCTGCGGCAAGGTTGGCGTCAAGCTCAGCCGCAAGCTCGGCGTCAAGAATGCTTCTGTCGATCCTTTCCGCATCGGGTATATAGTCGCTGCGGACGTATCTGACGTCTCTTGAGCCGTTAAACTGAGGGTAGACGTCCCTGCAGTCGTCAACGGACTTGATCTCGTTGAGCGCGATCTTATATGCCAGGTCAAGCGCGTTGTTGTTATAGGTCAGCTCATGCTTCTGTCCCTCAAAATACCAGGTCGTTTTTTCAAAGTAGCAGGTGGAAGTATCCAGCGAGCCGTCGGGTGAAACGTGATGCGAGGGATCTGCCCTGTAGGCGTCGTCATAGCACGAACCGGCCTTGACAAAAGACGTTCCGGGAGCGGTTGAAGAGATCTGGATGACCTCGTCGGAGTTTGTCTCGTCGTAGGACTCAAAGTAGCGGAAGAAACCGTAGTCACAGTCGCCGAAGAACAGATTGTATCCGCTGATGAAATAGAACTCCGTGCCGTAGTTGTCTCGCTGATAGTACATCCTCTCTTTATTTCTGGACTGCGCCTCGGCATAGCTTTCAGCCTGGGATCTGATCTCGGCCATATCGTCGCCGCCGAGATATTCTTCGGCAAACTCAGGGAATCTTTCGCAGGGGATAAGACTCATAAAAGATGTGTTTTGAGAAATAACCACCTCTGCAAATGCCCTGATCGCGCCGCAGAGGATATTGTCTACCTCCTGCTTGGGCAGGATCCTCACTGCCATATTGATGATGTAACCAAGATATGAGCTTTCGAGACCGATCTCGTTGATGGCTTCAGTGTATACAAGCTCGGGCGCATTCTCGTCAAAATCGGCAAGAAGCATATCGGCAAATACGTCGCTGCCGTTCCACGCACCTACCACGCTGATCACCTTATCGATCCTGTCGGCGTCGGGATACAGCTCCATATAGGCGTTAACGACAGTTGCGCCCATGCTCATAGGCACAAGGATGACCTTGTCCGCGCCGGTCTGAGGAAGTACGATTTTTTCAATATAGTCATTCAGCCCCTCTGCATTATCAAAGGTGTTGGAGAAAATCGAGTAGTTGTAGCAATATACGTTCTCGGCTCCTATCTCATCAATGAGGCTCTGACAGGGAATGCGCCTTGAGAAAATACTCAGAGGCTCTTTATCGTACTCCGAGACCGGATAGGGATAGTTCGGGGTGACGACGTTCCTGATGAAATTACCGTCCTTGTCCCTAAGATGGTCGGCGAAAAGCACGGTGAAGAAGTCGTTGATGGAATCCTGCGAAATAACGTCGCGCTGAACGGCTATACTCGCAATAAATCCTGCAACCAGTCTGATGGTCTTGAGCCAGTCGGAAATGGAATAATTACTGAAATCGGTATTAAGATGGAACATATGCCAGTCATCTATCAGATTGCCCTCATCATCGTACATATAGGTCTGGGACTGGCCTATGCCGGGAAGAAAGACAACCGGAGTTACCTTGTCCTCCGCGAAAACGGAAAATGAAACTGAAAGTACAGAGAACACCATAATGACGCTCAGAATCACCGCCAAAACCTTCTTTGATAGCTTCATCGAATCTACCTCCGTTATTTATATCACATTATAACTAAAGCACACTAAAAAAATACAATGAATGCCTGATCCGTCCTCAGCTAAGAATACCCGGCAGCTCACCGATATTTTTAATCCGGTATACGGGAGTTATCCCGTCCGGGTCGGCCGGGCCGACAAGGCAGGTATCAAGCCCGGCTCCATTTCCGCAGGCGATATCGGAATGAGGAGAGTCGCCCACAACGAGGATTTTGCTCTTGTCCCTCTCGTCGATGTGCCCAAGGACGTATTCCATAAACCTTGGATCGGGCTTGTCAAAGCCTATTCTCTCGGAGACGAAGATGCCGGAGATATACCGCATCAGCGGTGATTCTTTGAGTCTGCCCTCCTGAGCCACCGGCGCTCCGTTGGTGATTATATAGAGAGCTGCTGTCTGTGACAGCTCCCTGCAGGCTTCGAGCGCTCCGGGCATAAGAAAGTGTCCCGTGGAAAGGAAGCCTATGTAATCTTCATTAGCCCTGAGGCCGTCGCCCTGTACGCCGACAGCGGCAAAATACTCCGTAAATCTTTTTGAAAAGAGCTCATGCCTTGTGATAAGCCCCTTTTCGAGCTGTTTCCATTTCCTGCGGTTCATGGAAACATAGAGCTCTTTGTTTTCGGCGGTCAGAGGCACGCCGTATTTCTTCATCAGCATATCAACGGCTCTCTCTTCCGCCTTGCCGAAGTCGAGCAGAGTGTCGTCAAGGTCGAAAAGTATAACGGAATACTTCATATCAAAGAAGTTCTATTCCGTTTTCAGCGCATTTTTTGATCATATCATCCGGCCACAGAGATACCTGGACCTCGCCAATGTGCATCTTTTCGAGTATCAGCATACTCAGCCTTGACTGGCCGATACCTCCGCCGACGGTCAGAGGAAGAGTGCCGTCGGCGATCCCCCTGTGATAAGCATACTGCATCCTGTCGGAAGCGCCTGCCGCATCGAGCTGGGACTTCAGGCTCTGTGCGTCTACACGGATGCCCATGGATGACACCTCAAAGGCTCTCTGCAAAGTCTCGTTCCAGAACAGAAGATCGCCGTTGAGGGACCAGTCGTCGTAATCCGGCGCCCTGCCGTCGTGCTTTATACCGCTGCGCAGAGGAGCGCCGATCTGCATCAGGAAAACAGTCTTGTATTCGCACAGGAGCTTATCCTCCCTCTCCTTGGGGCTCAGGTCGGGATACATATCCTCGAGCTCCTGAGTCGTAATGAACTTGACGTCGGTAGACAGCCTGTTTTTGAGCTTAGGAAAAGCCTCGTGAGCAACCGCCTGAGTGTCGTCTATGGCACAGACTATCCTGCGGACGATGTCCTTCAGGAAGTCAACGTTTCTGTCCTCGGCGGAGATAACGCGCTCCCAGTCCCACTGGTCAACGAATATGGAATGAGTATTGTCGCAGTCGTCGTCGCGTCTGACGGCATTCATATTGGTATATATGCCCTCGCCGAGCTCATAGCCGTATTTTTTCAAGGCGGCTCTCTTCCATTTTGCAAGGGACTGGACGACCTCCGCAGTTCCGGATATCTCCTTCATATCAAACTCGACCTTGCGCTCAACACCGTTGAGATCATCGTTGATGCCGCTGCCCTTCCTGACTATGAACGGGGCGCTGACACGGTCAAGATTAAGCTCGGAAGCAAGCTCGTTTGCAAAGGTATCCTTGACGAGCTTGATCGCCTTCTGAGTCTCCCTTAAAGACAGTACCGATCTGTAACCGGGATTTAAAATAAGGTTTCTCATAACTTCATCTCCTATCTGATATTTCCGACTGTGCGCGGATAGAGGATAACGTCGCGAATGTTTTCAACTCCGGTCATATACATGATCACCCTCTCAAAGCCGAGGCCGAAGCCTCCGTGGGGAACCGAGCCGAATTTTCTGAGGTCGATGTAATCCTTGTATTCGTCAAGGTTCATGCCACGCTCTTTCATGGCGGCGAGAAGCTTGTCGAGATCCTCCTCACGCTGGCTGCCGCCTATTATCTCACCTATGCCCGGCACAAGCAGATCGGTCGCGGCGACGGTTTTGCCGTCGGGATTCTGCTTCATGTAGAACGACTTGATCTGCTTGGGGTAGTTGATTATGAATACAGGCTTGTTGTACACCTTTTCCGTGATGTATCTCTCATGCTCTGTCTGCAGGTCGCAGCCCCATTCTACCGGAAACTTGAAATCGGCGTCGGCCTTTTTAAGTATTTCAACAGCCTCGGTGTAATCGAGAACCGCGAACTCATTCTCAAGGATGTTGTTGAGCTTCTCCCTGAGACCCTTTTCAAAAAATCTTGAGAAGAAATCTATCTCGTCGGGGCATTTTTCAAGCACGTCGGAAATAATGTACTTTATCATAGACTGGGCAACTTCAATAATATCGTCGAGCTCGGCGAAGGCTATCTCGGGCTCAACGTGCCAGAACTCGGCAACGTGACGCTGAGTATTGCTCTTCTCCGCTCTGAATGAGGGGCCGAAAGTATAGATCTTGCCCAGCCCCATGGCTGCGACCTCGCCCTCAAGCTGACCGGAAACCGAAAGCCCGGCCCTCCTGCCGAAGAAATCGTCGGCATAGTACTCCTCCTCGTTCTTGTATTGGTCGGAATAACCGATGGTTGTGACCTTGAACATCTCTCCCGCACCCTCGCAGTCACTGCCGGTGAGCAAGGGAGTGTTGATATACACATAGTTGCGGGTCTGGAAGAATCTGTGTATCGCCTCCGCTGCGATCGATCGGACGCGGAAGACAGCGTTGAAAGTATTGGTCCTGACCCTGAGATGCGGCATCGTCCTGAGAAATTCAAGCGTTGTGCGCTTTTTTTGCAGAGGATAGTCCGCAGGGCTGACGCCGAGAACCGATATCTCCTCGGCGTTAACCTCGACCGCGTTATTGACCATGCCTTTGACGACTGTGCCGACTACCTTCAGAGCCGTGCCGCCGGGCATGAAGGACGAGATGTCCTCAAAGTCCGCCTTGTCGATGACGATCTGCAGGTGCTTGAGCGACGTGCCGTCGTTCAGCTCAATGAAGGCGACGTTTTTGGAATCCCTCGAAGTCCTTACCCAACCGCAGATAACCGTCTTTTTACCGATAAAAGAAGGATCGGTCAGGATGCTTTTGATGTCTGTGTGTTTCATGATAATCACTCCCGTTTAGTATTCGGAATGAATAAAAAAGGCTATTCATCCCATTGAATAGGACGAATAGCCTTGTATCCGCGGTACCACCTAAATTACCCTTACGGGTCACTCACAGCTCGTAATAAGCTTTACGCATTAACGCTGCGTCAACGTCTCACCTACTTGCATTTGCTTTCAGCTCGCGCTCAGAAGTGTTATTCATACAGGTTTCGGTACGGCGTTCACACTCTCCGCCGCTCACTGTGAAGGAGAGCCTGCATTACTTGTCTTCCTCATAGCTTTGATTTATATCCGTATTGTATCACCGTGAAATAAAGATGTCAATAGTTAAAGAAGCTTTTTCTTTTTAAAGTAGCAAAGGCAGATGATCACCACTGCGGCGCTGAGAATGAACACCAGAGGGTAGCCGAATCTCCAGCTTAGCTCGGGCATGAACCGGAAGTTCATACCGTACCATCCCGCTATCAGCGACAGGGGCAGAAAGATCGAGGTGACAACGGTGAACACCTTCATAGTGTTGTTCAGTCTGATATCGAGATTCGCCTGGTAGGTCTCCCTGAGCTGAACGATACTCTCACGAAGGAGGCTGACGTTCGAGCGAAGCCTCTCAGATTTCTCGGTGAAGAGCTTGAAGTATCTGAGATTGTCCTCAACAAATATGTTGTTCTCGTTTTCGTAGAGCTCTTCGCTAATGTCGATGAGCTGTTCGTAGTAATTCCTGAGAACAAGCAGCTTCTTTTTATAATCCAGGAGCAGCTGGTTGAAGTCGCTGAAATCATAGTCGCTCATAACCATGTCCTCAAGACGATTGATCTCAAACTCAATATCCTCAAGGTGCTTGTTGTCCCCGTCTATCAGGCTCTCAATAAAAGCGAAAATGAATTTTTCGAGAGTTACGCTCTCGGGCGGAAATCTCTTCAAAGCAGATTCAAAGTTCGCGACTGCCGGCTTGTCGTCGTCCTTGACGTCGATAAGCAGCATGAAATTACGCTTGATGAAAAAGGCAAGCTGGATCTCACTGTTATTCTTCATGTCCGGCTCGATTATCTTCAGATTGCCGAAGCTGTAATCGTCGTAGACGTCTATCTTGCTTCTGAAATATCTGTTTCCGTCGCGGAAGAGGCGCAGCGCATTGTCCGTAAGCCCGAAATCGCTGTAGGATCTCTCAAACTCCTCGGCGCTCAGATATCCGACGCAGACGCAGGACGGGTCGAGCTGCTCCGTTGATATCGGCATTAGCTTATCTTTATACATATACAGCATATGATCATTCCTTAAAAAGAGGCAGGTCTCGGGGACCTGCCTGAAGATTATTTACCGGTCTTTCTGTTCTTGAGCTTTTTCGAAGTTACCGCCGCGGCAGTCACAAGGGCAGCTGTGCCCATAGCCGCCCCGGCTATCTTAAGCTTCATATCCTGTCTGTCCGTAATATTCCTCTGCACCGGGCCGAGGCTCTTGCTTTTGAGTCCGAATTCCTTGAAGTGGTACATCTGAGTCGTGAAGTTTTCAACGTCGTTCTCATCAACGGTTATCAGCCTGACGCCTGCGCGGCAGCCGTCGGTGTACGGTCTGAAGCCGGCAGTCTTGCTTTGAGCAAGGAGGATGCCGTCGACAAAGCCGGCAAAATCATTCATATGGTCGTGGCCGAAGAACGCGCCCATGACGTCGCCGATCTCTTTCCATGCCGCAAACTCGCCGCTGTTTTCATCGGGAGTGCACGGGCCCTCGCCGAGATAGCCCTCAACCTCGGGCTTGAGCACATAGTATTTATCGGAAAAGATACCGTGTCCCTTGACCGAGTCGAGTATCTCATAGGGCTTAGCCTCCCTGAGAAGCTCATACTCCTCCTGTACCGGGATATGCTGGAACAGGAAAGCGGGGATCACCTTTCCGCCGTTATCCTCTGCGAGCTTCTGTGCCGTCTTCTTGTACCACTCTATCTGATCCTTATGTACGCAGTCGTAATCGGTGACCGTAAGATTATAATTCTGACTGCCCTCAACAAGATTGTTGCTGTCCAGGAACCAAAGGTTCAGCACGTCGCGTTTTCCGTCCGAGCTTTTGATGGTAAGGTAGTGGTTGCCGGTACCGGTGATCGTAGGGTCGTCGTCCCTGAGATAACAGTTCTCATTCTCGTTATAGAGCTTTATCTGCTCCTCGAGCGTGACGTTGCACTCCCTGTCGTGATTACCGAAGACAAGATCCATCGGGATATCCCTCAGAGATATGGGATAGACTATCCTGCTTATGACAGAGCGCATCTGCATCTCGCTGTCAGCTCTCGCGTTGTCGCCGAGAAGTATGACCATGTCGGGCTTGAGCTCGTCAAGCGCCTTTGACATAAGGTTGGACGCATCCTCGGACTTAGCGGCGGCATTTTCGCCGCTCATATCATATGACTCATGAAGATCCCCGAAAAGGAGAATTTTGAATTTGCCGTTATTAAACTTCAAAGGTTTCCTCTGCATATTCACGCCTCCGTAGGTAACTGAATTATTAGTGATTATACAACAACTGTCGCATTTTGTCAATAACACCTGACCGATACATTATAATACCTTAAAAATATAATATTGACAAAACACCCTCTGTATATTATTATATTAGCAACAGAACGGAGGGAAACTATGAACACCTTTTTATCAATCGTACTCGTTATTCTCACGTATATAAACACCGTCATTACGGGTATCCCCGTGCTTGTCAACTGTGCAAAGGATCCGATCTCCAATTTTGACTGGGTTTTCAAAAAGGCTGAGATCGTCACCTACTCGAACTATAAGGATTTTTATAAGCAGTACGCCGATCAGCCTGCAAAATATCACGACAAGACAAAGGAATACCAGGCTCTGCTTGATGAGAATCTCGACCTTGCAAGAACATGGAGGCCGCGTTTCGTAACGGGTAAGTTCGAATTTCTCAACCATGTAAAGAATCATGCCGAATGGGACTACAAAAGGCCAGCCCGCTACCCTTCCTTCTTCGACAAAAAAGGACATTTCTCCGCCTATAACGTTGACATGGACGGCGAAAGGCTCGGCAACCTCAACTACGGCCTGACGGGCGCGGCTACCGGCTTCAGCCCGATCACCCTCTACACCGGCGGCGGCTACCTCGCGATCAAGGGACATAAGGCCAAGTGGTCTGACTACTATTACTATTTTGACGACGAATACGACCACAAGTGGGTCTCGATGGGCATCATGCTCTATTCGCTTGTCGACCCGAATTATACCGACGACATGGCGGCGATAGACGTGGCTCTGAGCATAGTCGATCCGAGGCTGGCCTGCTGTGTATACAAGATGTTCATCGATATGCAGCAAACCCGCGCCGATAAGGTGGAAGCCATTGAGACCGTCAAGCAGCTTGACGAAGAGGTCCACGAGCTTGTAATGAACGACTACAAGGAGATCCTTGCGGTCGCCGGCTGATAGACCGTCATTCAAAAATATTGATCGGGGCTGTTTTCAGAACAGCCCCGTTTCATTTTATATGTAATGGCGGTGTTTACCGCCTTTAATCCTCCGCAGTGACAGCAAGCTCGTTTCTGTCCCTGAACAGCAGCGAAATACACCAGATGCCCGCGAGAGCTACAAGCGTATATATGATCCTGCTGACTATGGCTGCCTGACCGCCGCATATCCACGCAACAATGTCGAACTGAAACAGTCCTATCGATCCCCAGTTGATAGCGCCGATTATTACCAGTATCAGAGAAATTTTGTCCAGCATTGATTTCATCTCCATTATCAATTTGTTAATATTATTACCGTAAATCATATGATTATACTCTCACTGCATTTTTTAAAATAACAGTTGAAATATCAATGGAAATGTTATATTATTTATTTGTAAAAACCGGAGGCTGACAGCATGAAATATAATTATCTGATAGATACGCACAATCACACATCCGATTCAATGGACGCCGACTTCTCCGCCGCGGAGATGTGCGAAGGGGCTGTAAAAAACGGACTGGATATAATAGCTCTCACCGACCATGTTGAAATTGACGTTTTCAAAAGAGACGGCTTCGACCTCGACGCCGAAGCCTCCTACAGGCATATAAACGAGGTAAAGGAAAAATTTGCCGACAGGATCAAGATTCTCACCGGAGTTGAACTCGGTGAGGCGTCGTTTGCGCCGGAGGACGCCGACAGACTGCTCTCGGAAAAGGATTACGACTTTGTTCTCGGCTCGATTCACAATCTCAGAAACAGAGAGGATTTTTATTTCATTGATTACAGTAAAGTTTCAACAGAAGCAATTATCCTTGAGTACTACAATGAGATAAAAAACCTGATTCAATGGGGCGGCTTCGATTCACTCGCTCACCTCACCTATCCGCTGAGATATATCGTCGGCGAACACGGCTTTTATGTTGACGAAAGCAAATTCAAGGGCCAGGTCGACGAGATCCTCACCCTTTTAGCCGAGAAGGACAAGGCATTGGAGATAAACACCTCCGGCCTCAGGCAGAAGCTCGGCAGAACCATGCCGGACGAGGACGTTATCAGGCGCTTCCGCGAGCTCGGAGGCAGTCTTGTCACCGTGGGCTCCGACGCCCACCGCCCCGGGGATATCGGCGCCGGTATCATCCAAAGCTATGAAATTGCAAAAAGATGCGGCTTCGGCAGCATATTTTACTTTGAGAACAGAAAACCGGTCGAGATCGGAATATGAAGGAGAAAAATATGGACGACAACACTTTCACTCAGGGTATTGAGCCGGGCGGTCTCAGAACCAGGAATGAGATCAAGATACTGATCTGCTATCTTGTCAGCCGTCTTAAAACGCCTATAACCAAGAGCCAGCTTACGGACATAATATGCGACGAGGGTCTCGCAAATTATTTTGAGCTCAATCAGGCGCTCAGCGAGGTCATCGGGAACGGGAATATCTGTATCGCACCGCAGGGAAACGATGAAATACTGATGATAACCGATATCGGCAAGAGCAATTCCGATATCCTTGAAGACGACATCCCCTATTCCGTCAGGGAAAAGGCATTTAACGCGGCTATAAATTATCAGACGCTTTTGCGGCGCGAACGGGAGAACAACATCGTGCTGACGGAGCTCGAAAACGGCTACAACATCAGCATCAGCGTTCTTGACGGCAGCGACGAGATAATGAGCGTATCGCTCTACGCTGCCGACTATGAACAGGCAATGCAGGTAAAGACCAAGTATTTATCCAACCCCACCAAGGTTTATTCAGGTATA
>JAFSXA010000180.1 GCA_017450135.1 Clostridia bacterium
GAGGAAGAATTGCCGTTGGACGCGTTTGCCTTGTTATTCGCGGCCTGAGGCGTTTGGGCCTGCTGAGCGCCGTTCTGCGCGGCGGTAGTCCCCTCCTGCACCGCAGGCTCTCCGCTGTCCTGCGGAACGGGAGAATCATCCTCATAGGCAGAATTCTGACTGTCGTCATTGTAAGGCTGATCAGATATCTTCGCCGTTATTTTGGTGACGGATACATTTATCGCTATGCAGATAAGGATCGCGCACGCCATTGAAGAAATTGTGATTATTACCGTTTTCCATCCCTTGTCCATTTTAAATGACACCCCTATTCAATAATATAACACATTCGGTTTCAGAATTACTGAGTGACAAAACCGCTGTAGTTTATACTGACGTTTGATATTCCGGAAACCGTAGAGCCCTCGAGCTCAACAAGCTTTACGCCGGAGAGTGTGTACCTCTCATTAAAGCTTATATCCAGCGACAGCAGACTGCGATCCACTGTGCTGACGGCGGCCTTCATCTCGATATCATACGCGTTGATACTTATCGATGACGCGGATGAATTGAAGTCGGTGAGCGATTTTTTCACGGTCTCGCTGTCTTTAAAATCGTTCGTGATCAGGCGCAGGCTGCCGTTCTCCTTGTCCGGATTCGACTCCGATGGGAATCTCACCGTAATGATGATCCTGTCCGACTCTGCCGAAGCGGTGGCGTCGGTCAGCATATCCGGAGTAAAGCCGCTCTTCGGGAAGCTCGAATCAAAATCGTCCTTGGACTTGTTGTAGTCGTAGTCCGTATCAAAATTACCCTCGCCGAAGATATTCCTGAAGGCGTCGCCTGCGTTGGAGGCTGCGGAAAGGGAGCCGATGTTCAGATCGCTGACGCTGCATTTAACGTGCTTTTTGTACTTATAGCAGTAGACGTCCACAAAATCAAGAGCCGCATTGAACATCCTGACGATCTCATCTTTATCCTCGGGGATCTCAACGATCTTTTCGGTCGACGAGGTGCTCGCCTTGGTGCGCTCCGAGGTCACGGTCTTTTCCGGCTCCGTCTCACCGTTTTTTCCGCAGGATGCGAGCTGAACGACCGCCGCAAGAGCGATTATCAAAGAAACTATTCTAATAATATTGTTTTTCATTTTATCACCGTTATCAGATCATTCTGCTCCGCAGCTCAGAGAATACCCGGAACCGAAGCGTCCGTCTGACCGTACTCACCATTTGAAAGAAGAATAGCTCACACTGGTCGAGGCCGTGCCGCTCGCCGCCTTTATGGTAAGAATATACTTGATGTTGCTGAGCTTGACTGCAAAGTTGAACGAGATCTTAAGGCTCACAAGCTTGCCCGAGGACGCGTTGACGACTGCCGTTATACTGACGTTGGAGGTGTTCTCGCTCACGCTTCCGACCGATGCTCCGTCCGCACCGTTGATGGCGGTGTAGAGGTTTTCGGCACATTTGTGATCGTATGCGCTCTTATCTCCGCTGCCGACAAATATTCCGCTGCGGTCAACCGGAGAGGAGTTGGTCTTGCCGGATCCGGACGCAGAGCTCGAGCCCTTGTTGAGCTTGATGGTGTACGTGTAGTTTCCGCCGGATAGCTTGTAGCTCGCGTCGCTGACGTCGGCGAGCTTCAGCGAAGCCGCAGACATGAACTCGGACTTGCCCTTGCTGTTTGTATAGGTCTTGGTGCCTACGCCGAGGAAATCGGAAACAACGCCCTTGACGGTATTGTTCTTGACAAGAGCTCCGCCGTCGAGGCTGTTGAGCTTTGTGGTTCTGCTCTTTGAGTAGCCCGCCTTTGAGCTTCTGACCTTATTTATCGCAGCATTGTAATTATTGATTATCTGAAGGCGGGTCAGCTTTGCCGCAGCAGTTGTTTTGGCCGTGGTTTTCTGCGTGGTTTTTGTTGTAGTGGAGCTCTTTTTGGCGGTAGTTGTGGTTTTAGCGGTTTTTTGAGTGCTGTCCCCGGAATTATCGGTAGTGGAGGACACAGCCTCGGCGGTGCTTTTGCTCTTCGGCTCAAGGGGAGACGCAACGTCGATGACTTCTCCGCCGGGATTATAGGGATCGGCGCTTGACCCGTTATTCCCGTTACTGCCCGAATTGCCTCCGCCCTTACCGTTGGTGCCCGTGTGGGTCTTGCTTGCGACAGCGGCTGTGGCAATATCCTTGGCGTAAGTGCTCGTTTTGTCTGTTATCATCACTACAGAGCCGCAGATCATCGCTACGCTGAGGATGGCGGCTATGCACATTGTTATCGTACTTTTTGTATTATCATTCATTTCTGATACCTCCTTCATGTTATTATACTATTAAATCTATCTGTTGGCAATAGCTTTATTGAATTATCCTGCGCTTTATGTTATAATATCCGGGAATCGAAAGGAAGTGTATGGCATGATAACCAAAGAAGAGTGGAAAAGCATCCGTGGCTCCGGAAGGACGCCCGATCATATAATGCTGAGTATCAACGGCGACGCCCGAACGTCGATGACGGTCACCTGGCGAACCGATATCACGCAAAGCGCCGGATATGCCGAATACAGGGAAAAAGGAACCGAAAAACTCATGCGCGCAGAAGCGCAGACGGGCAGATTCAATTCCGATATGGATTCGAGCAATATTTTCTGGGCGCATATGACGGGGCTCAAGCCTGATACGGAATATGTTTACACCTGCGGCAGCAATGAATACCGCAGCGAAGAATTCAGCTTCCGCACCCCGCCCGAAAGCTTGACAAAATTCAGCTTTCTGTGCCTCGCCGATACTCAGACCGGCGACGCCGAGCCCCCTGCGGATTACTCGGACTTCAACCGATTCCTGAAAGAGACGCTCAAAAAGCATCCGGACGTCCGCTTTATTCTGACTGCCGGCGACAACACAAACTGCGGTCAGACGGATATCCAATGGACGGGTCTGCTCGACGGCCTCAAGGGAGTGGCGGAGCATATACCGTACATGATGGCGGTCGGAAACCACGACGACATGGGCTTTTCGAGCTATTTTACCAAAGAAAACAAGTACTATTCGGAAAAAACGGAATACTTTTCCGCTCAGTTCAGAGGCTCCTATCCCGACAACGGACCTGTCGACTGGCAGACGGCGAATTACTCCTTTGACTACGGCAACGCTCATTTTGACGTGATAGGCATCAGCGGCCCCGAAGACGTCAACGACTGGCTGATAGCCGACGCCGACGCGAGCGGCAAGACCTGGAAATTCGGCTCGCACCATTTCCCGATATGCTATGCCGGCTCGGATCTCGCGTGCGAGGATTCATACCCGATGATGATGGAGGGCATGGAAAAATTCGACGTGATTTTCAGCGGCCATGAGCACTGCTTTTCAAGAAGCTTCCCGAGAAGGAACGAGAACCTCTATGACAGGCCGTCTGAGGGCACGATTTTTTACAACCTCGGCAGCGGAAACAAGAACCCTCCGGGCACGCTCTCCCTGCCCAAGCTCTGGAACGCCGCATGGTACGCCCACGATGAATATCTGTCGATGTACGCCTTGGCTGAGGTTGACGGCAGCAGGCTGACCCTCACCTCATACGTCGAGGACGGCAGGATCGTTGACAGATGCGTGATAGACAAGGCAGACGATTCTATTGACCCGATAGCCCGTGCGCCGTTTTTCAGGGACACGAGGATGATGTTCAAGGGCGCCGATCTCGGTCTGTGCGTGCGCACCACCCCGTGCCGCAAATCGGGCGACGTATGGCTCGCGCCTGCCGCTATCCTTTTCAGATACTTAGGCGCTCAAGCCGAGCTGAGCGCAAACAAGGTCAAAATCTCCGCCTACGGTCATGTCGCGGAGTACACTCAGGACAGCGATATCGCCGTCACCGACAAGGGTAGCTTCCGCATGGACGCGAGGGTCGAAAGGCTTGACCGCGATCAGCTCTATGTTCCCGTAGACGGGATCTGCAGAACCTTCGGGATGAGGTGCAATTACTACACAAGGAACAATATCCTGTCTTTTGAAATAGAGAGTCAGGCAAAGCAGGTTCCTTTCCAGCCTTAATTGCATATTTTTTCTTGACAAAAGGCGGATAAAGTGATATTATCTAACTGATAGTAATTTACTTCTATCAAAATTTGCGAAAGGAGAAAATCAATCATGGATATCAGCACAATTCTCAGCTCAATCGACTTTGACGCTATCATGACTAAGATCACTGATTTTCTTGCAACAATCGACTTCCAGGCGATCCTTGACAAGATCATCGAAGTAATCACCGGTCTTATCTCCAAATAAGTCAGAGAATGAACGCGAATTAATTCGCCAAACCCCTCGATAATGCTCAGGCATATCGAGGGGCTTTTTTGTTTATTCTTATTTGTTCCGCGCTGAGCTTACAGATTTCCTATTTTTTCGGCGCAGCGGCGGCATATCTTCTGACCGTTGAATTCTACCAGTCTTTCTTCGCCGTGGCAGAAAATACATGATGGCGCATATTTTTTCATGATTATCCGGTTGCCTTCGGCGAATATCTCAACTCTGCTTTCGTCCTCCGTCAGATCGAGTGTCTTGCGTATCTCGATGGGCAGAACCACGCGTCCCGCTGTGTCAATACTTCTGACTATACCTACATTTTTCATTTTATATTTGCTCCCTTCGCGCATTGCTGACCGAGTATCATTATATCTCCGTCGTGTCTACAATATACCACTTTTTACCATTTTAGTCAATGCTTCTTCTCACAAATACGACCGTTTTTTTCTGTTATTTTTGGTGCAACTTAACGACCATACACAATATATTGTGATTTGTTTGGTTTTAATTGCTGAAGCTTGTCGAAATAAGCAACTCAGCTTTTGAGCGGTTTTCCAGCCGTTGACGCGCAGCAGACCATGGCGCAGAGGACAAACACGAGCGGCGTGGTTATTATCTGATCCGTATTTACCGCCGCCTGTACCGCATACGCCGTCACCGCGAGAGCCGGTGCGCCGAAGAGGGCGTCCTTTTCAGCCCTTGCAAAGCCGACGCTCACAGACGATATCAGGAAGATCAGATAAAATGCAAGTCCGGACAGTCCGACAGTCAACAGATATTGCAGGTACTCGTTGTGGGCGTTGTCAAAATAGTAGCCGAGGTCATTGGCAAAGCTGTCGCCGAAGCGTGAAAGCAGCTCCGGAGCAACGCATTCACAGCCGACTCCGAACAGCTTGCGGAGTACGGACTGAGCCTTGAAAGCCTCGATAACGCATCGCCAGACATAGCCCCTGTCGGTTCCCCATCCACTGCCGAAGCGAAGATAATCACGAAATCTTCCAAGCTCAGCCGAAGTGTTGATAAAGGAAAAATACACGAACGCAAAGACGAGCGAGGCGGCCGCACATATCGCGAGAGCGACGTGAGCCGCCCTAAGCCCTCTGAAAAAACCGTCTTTATGTATGATGGCGGAGATAAGCAGCATGACCGCGCAGACAGCCGCCGCAGTCAGGGAAACCCTCGGGTTCGTGACGGTCGCCGTGA
>JAFSXA010000181.1 GCA_017450135.1 Clostridia bacterium
CAGGGAGCTTGTCGGTATGCAGCCGGGCGACGTCCCCGTTACCTATGCGGACAGCAGCGCGCTTGAAGAGGACTACGGATTCAGACCGGCCATCGGCATCCGTGAGGGACTCGGAAGGTTTGCCCGGTGGTACGCTGAATATTATAAAAACTGCGGCGTATGACCACCGCGTCTTCAACCTGCATGGCCGCTGTTTTATTGATGATTATTGCAATTGACATTTGAAACATAAGTTGATATAATCTATAAGCTTGTTGACAAGTATTATTTATCATATTTGATTAAGGACGGATCAATATAATATGAAAATCATTATCGCCGGCGCCGGACGTATCGGTTATTCGATTGCCGCGGAGCTTTCCAAGGAAAAAAACGATATCAGTGTCATAGAATGCAACGAGACCAGAGTCGAGGAGATCTACAACAGCCTCGATATCCAGGTCTACAAGGGAAACGGAGCCAATTACGACGTCCTTGCCCAGGCCGGAGCGGCTAATGCCGATCTTGTTATAGCGGTCACCCATGCCGATGAAACGAACCTCCTGTGCTGCCTGACGGCAAAGAAGCTCGGCACAAAGCGCACCATCGCAAGAGTCAGGGACAGGGAATACCGCAAGCAGATCGCCCTGCTCAAGGATGAGCTCGGCATAACTATGATAATCAACCCCGAAGAGGCGACCGCCAACGAGATATCGAGAATACTCAGATACCCGGCCGCATCCAAGGTCGAGCCGTTCGCCAACAGCAGGGCGGAGTCGGTCGAGATCAGAGTAGGGGAGGACAGCCCTCTGAACGGGCTGCAGATAAGCAATTTCCATTCCAAGATAGCGGACAAGGTTCTGATTTCTGCTGTCTCGAGGGGAAAGGAAGCAATTATACCGCGCGGTGATTTCACTCTCCAGACCGGCGACAGGCTCAATTTGATAGGCTCATATAAGGAAATGAACAACTTCCTTCGGAAGAATAACAGCTTCAGGCACGGCATCAAGACCGTATTGATCCTCGGAGCCGGCAGAACGACCTCATACCTTATCCAGCGCATAATCAACAGCGGCATGAAGGTCAAAATAATCGAAAAGAATGAGAGAATGTGCGAGGAGCTGAAGCTTGCCTTCCCCAAGGCTGAGCTGGTATTGGCTGACGGCACCAAGTCTGAGGTCCTTCTTGAGGAGGGGCTTGCCGACGCGGACGCCTTCCTCGCCGCAACGGGCGACGATGAGGACAACGTTATAACCTCGATGTACGCTCTCTCACTGGGCACCAGAAAGGTGATCACAAAGATCAACGAGAGTCATATCATCAAAATGCTTGCGGGCAGCAATCTTGACAGTATCGTCCAACCCTCAAGTATAGCTACGCAGCGCGTTGTGCAGTATGTCCGTTCGGTTCAGAACGCCTATGATACCAACAGCGTTGACAGGATGTACTATATGTTCGAGGGCAGGGTTGAGGCTCTTGAATTTATCATAAATGAAAACACCCCGTTTATCGGAAGCCCCATTAAGGACCTCAGTCTTGCGAGCGACGTGCTGATCGCCGCAATTATCAGAAAAGGCGTCTGCATAATACCCAGCGGCGACGACGTTATTTCTCCGGGCGACAGCGTTATAATCACGACGACAAGAAGCGCCATCTCAAGATTTGAAGACATTGTGGAGGATTATATCCGATGAATTACGGCATGATATTTCGTATTGTCGGCCGTGTAGTCGGCATTGAAGCCGCTGTAATGCTGGTGCCCGTTGCGGTTTCCTACATCTACGGTGAGAGTATAAAGGGTTTTTTGGTGGCCATAATGCTCGCATTGATCGTTTCGGTCATGCTGATGACAGTTAAAAAGCCCTCTAATAAAATGATTTTTTCCAAGGAGGGTTTCGCGAGCGTGGCCGCCTCATGGGTGGTGATCTCCCTGATCGGAGCCGTTCCCTTCGTGGTGGAGGGCGCAATCCCGAATTATATCGACGCCCTGTTTGAAACCATATCCGGCTTCACAACGACCGGATCCACTATTCTTACTGATATCGAGTCCATGGGCAGGGGACTGCTGTTTTGGCGAAGCCTGACCCACTGGATAGGCGGCATGGGAATACTGGTGCTCATGATGGCGATAATACCCATGGTAGAGCAGTATTCTATGTATATTATGCGCGCCGAGGTGCCGGGGCCTGTAGCGGGCAAGCTCGTGCCCAAGGTCCAGGACTCGTCCAAGATCCTTTACATAATTTATGTTGCGCTGACAGTGTTGGAGACGATCATGCTCCTGCTGGGCAAGATGCCTCTGTACGACGCGGTGATCCATGCCTTCGGAACCGCAGGCACCGGCGGCTTCAGCATCAAGAATGAGAGTATAGGCTATTACAACAGCGCCTACATCGAGATAGTGATAGGCATTTTCATGGCGCTTTTCGGCATCAACTTCAATCTCTATTTCTTTATGGTGCTGCGTAAATTCAAGCTGGCCTTCCGTAACGAGGAGCTTTATACCTATCTGGGAGTTATGCTGTTCTCGATGGTTACGATAGCCCTTAATATCCGCAGGATGTACGACGGCTTCGGCCTCGCTCTCAGACGCGCATTTTTCCAGGTCTGCTCGATAATGAGTACCACCGGATACTCTACTGCGGACTTCGACAAATGGCCGCAATACAGCCGGATCCTGATATTGATGCTGATGTTCTCGGGTGCGTGCGCCGGCAGTACGGCAGGCGGCATGAAGCTTTCAAGGATAATAGTCCTTCTTCACGCCGCACAGTCTGAGATCAAGCGTCTGCTGCGTCCAAAGTCTTACAACCCCGTGATGCTCGACAGGCAGAAGGTGGATCAGGCGACAATAACCAGCACTATGGTCTATTTTTTCCTCTATATGTTTACGATCGCCATAGTCTCGATACTGCTGTCGTTCGACAATTTTAACGCCGAGACGACGATTACAAGCGTTATAACCTGTCTGTCCAATGTCGGGCCGGGTCTTTCGCTGATAGGACCCTCGGGTAATTTTGCGATGTTCTCGTGGCATTCCAAGCTTCTGCTTTCGCTGTGTATGCTGTTCGGAAGGCTTGAGATATTCCCAATGCTGATGCTGTTTTCTCCGTATACATGGAAGCGCAGCAGTAAATTCTAAAGTGAGGGAGATCAGATGAGTACAGTTACAATAGTTTCACTTGTTATATTCGGCATAACCTATGTGCTGATGATGGCGTTTCAGAAGATCAGACCTTACGTTGCTATAGGCTCGGCTGTGATCTTTGTGCTTATGGGCAGCCTTCATATATTTGAGGGTTACAGCTACACACCGCTTGAGGCGCTGGGCGAGATAGACTGGAACGTAATAATGATGATAGCCGGCACCATGGGCACGGTATATCTGTTTATCGAGTCCAAGATGCCGCAGCTCATGTCGGACTATCTTATATCAAAGATGCCGAATGTGAAGTGGGCGGTTTTTGCCATGTCCCTTTTCGCCGGAGTCATTTCCGCCTTTGTTGACAATGTGGCGACGGTGCTCATGATAGCGCCCGTGGCTATAGCAGTCTGCAAAAAGCTTGAGATATCTCCGGTGCCGAGCATCATCTGCATAGCCGTCTCCTCCAATCTTCAGGGCGCCGCGACTCTTGTGGGCGACACTACGTCCATACTGCTCGGCAAGGCCGCCAATCTTGATTTCACTGATTTCTTCGTCGACGAGGGTCGTCCGGGAATGTTCTTCGTGGTCGAGGCGGGAGCGCTGGCGAGCGCGCTGATAATCCTCTGGATGTTCCGCAGGGAAAAATCGCCGGTCAACTCCATGGAGAGGACTGTGGTCGAGGATAAATTCCCAACCGTGCTTCTCATAGCCACGGTTCTGACCCTCATTGCAGTTTCGTTCATCCCGTACAAGCAGAACGCCGAGCCGGGTCAGTTCTATAAGCCGGACATCACTAACGGACTTATCTGCGTATTCTATTTTATTATAGGACTTGTCAGGGATATCATAAAGAGAAGAAGCTTTAAGATGCTCAAGGCTTCCTTCATGGAAATAGATTATTATACTATCGCCCTGCTGGCAGGACTCTTTGTCGTCATCGGCGGTGTTTCGAGGGCGGGCGTTATCACCATGATAGGCAAGGCTATCGCCGGGATCGGCGGCAGCTCCGGCACGTCGGTCTTCCTGATATATACGATAATAGTATGGATATCCGTGCTGATCTCCGCTTTTATCGACAATATACCCTACACAGCTACCATGCTGCCGGTCGTGGCGGTAATCGCTGCGGATCTTTCCGCCACATCGGGAATTGCTGTTGAACCGAAGCTCCTTTATTACGGCCTTTTGTGCGGCGCTACGCTCGGAGGGAATCTCACGCCTATAGGCGCCTCTGCCAATATCGCCGGTATAGGTATACTTCGCAAGGAGGGCTATGAGGTCAAGGCCGGCACGTTCATGAAGTTCGGCATACCCTTTACTCTTGCCGCTGTCATTACCGGCTATATCCTTATTTGGGTGATCTGGCATTGATGGAGACAGAAGCTTGAATAATCAAACGGCAAGGTGCAGACTTTTAGTTTCCGCACCTTGCCGTTTTTCAGGATGAGTTTTACGGCCTCATCGGGGAGGGCTTCCACGCCCTCCCTTAATGTTTGGTTCTTCACGGATTCTTGTGGTATATACTGATTGCTGTTGTCCATCACATATGTGATGATTGCCGACAGTGGCTCCCTTGCGTAAAGGGAGCTGGATTTTGCGAAGCAAAAGACTGAGGGATCGTTTGATTTTACAGAATGATTTCCTTAAAAATCCCCTCCG
>JAFSXA010000182.1 GCA_017450135.1 Clostridia bacterium
CTTCTCAGAGAGTTTATGTGCTGAAGATCATCTCTGAATTTTTATTGTAAATATTGATATTGGTTGTTTTTTATGGTAAACTATTTAATATGAGTTTGATTCGGGAGGCGCTTTTGTGGCTGAAAGAAAAGTCAGATCACAGTCGCTCTTAAACGGAGCACTTGTGCTTGTAGTGGCTACTGTACTCGTTAAAATAATCGGCGCTCTGTTTAAAATTCCGCTTTCGATGCTTATCGGCGAGGTCGGAAGGGGATACTTCAACACGGCGTATGATATATACACACCGCTGTATTCGATCTCAATGGCTGGCCTGCCCATCGCGGTTTCCAGGATGGTCGCTCAGGAGCGCTCTCTGGGGCATCTGCGCGACGTCCGCATGATAAGGCGCGTCGCCATCAGGATCTTTCTGATAACGGGCGCGATCGGTACGGGGCTGATGTTCCTTATAGCCTATCCGTACTGTAAATTCATTATCGGCACTCCGGATAATGTCTATTGTATGTTCGCCATTGCGCCGTCGATATTCTTCTGCTGCTGTATGTCCACTTACAGGGGCTACTATGAGGGTATGCAGAATATGGTGCCGACGGCGGTTTCACAGGTTATAGAGGCTCTCAGCAAGCTCTTTATAGGGCTTGGGCTTACATATGTTTTCATTCATTACCAGCTTTCCGCCTTCGACTCCGGCAAGCCCGTCCTCGGCACGGTGTATGCAACTAAGGACGAGGCTCTTGCGGCGATCTATCCTTACGCCGCGGCTACCGCCATCCTCGGAGTCACGATCGGCACGGTGCTCGGGCTCATCTTCCTTTTCATCAGGCACAGGGTCGTCGGGGATGGCATAACCAAGCTTGATCTCAAAAATTCGCCCGCCCCCGAAAAGAGCCAGGTCATTGCCAAAACGCTCATTATGACCGCGCTCCCCATGGCAGCAAGCTCGCTTGTCCTGAATATTACGAATCTTATCGACACCGCCACCATACAGAACCGCCTTGCCTACGCCATCAGGAAGGCTCCCGAGGTCATATACAATATGTACGGCACTCAGATAGCTGCGTCGGGAGTCACGAAATCGCAGGTTGCCAAGTATCTTTTCGGCGTGTACTGTGAAACGCTTGATTTTAAGAACCTTGTTCCCACCATCACGATGACGCTCGGTATCAGCGCGATCCCGATCATCTCCGCGGCGTGGGCTCAGCACGACAGCAGGACTATCAAAACGACAGTCGAATCGGCTATCAGGGTTACGATGCTCATCTCACTGCCGATAGGCTTCGGGCTCGCCGCGGTGGCTTATCCGCTGCTCAACCTGTTCTATCCGGCTGCTTCGGCGTCCATAGGTTCTTCGATCCTCGCGACCTACGGCTTTACGATCTTCCTCTTTGCCGTATCGTCGCCCATAACGAATATGCTCCAGGCGCTCGGCAGGATGGATATACCTTTGAAAGCTCTGTGCGCCGGCGCCTTTGTGAAAATCGCGCTGAATTATATCCTTATCAGCCAGCCGTCTATCAACATAAACGGCGCACCCGTAGGCTCGATAGTCTGCTACGTCATTGTCGTTTCCATCAATATTATCTCTATAATCAGGATAACCGGTGTCAAGATAAACTTTATGTCGGTCTTCATCAGACCGTTTATCTGCTCGGTGGCGAGCGCGCTTGCGGCGTTCCTCTCGTTCAAGGTGTTCAACACCCTGCTCGGCAGTCTCGGAAATCCGGAGAAAATGATAAACGGAAGCTCCATTTCTCTGATAATAGCGGTGATAACTGCGGTGGTTATTTACGTGCTTGCGCTGCTGCTGCTCAAGGCTCTGTCAAAAGATGACCTTGAAATGCTTCCAAAAGGTGAAAAAATTGCAAAAGTACTTGAAAAGCATGGATTTTTAGGTTAAAATAGAATTGTTATGATTAATGATTTTGTATTCAAAGAGAAATATAACGTGTACGACCTTGCGGAAATTCTCCGCTGTCTGCGTTCAGAGGGCGGCTGCCCGTGGGATATAGAGCAGACACATGAGAGCATCAGGAAAAATCTCATTGAGGAGACGTACGAAGCTGTCGAGGCGATCAACAAGAAGGATCCCGATATGCTTCGCGAGGAGCTCGGAGACGTGCTCATGCAGGTCATGTTCCACACTCAGATAGAAAACGAGAAGGGCAATTTTGACATTGACGACGTGGCTGACGAAACCTGCAAAAAGCTCATAGTCCGCCATCCCCACGTTTTCGGCGAGGTGAAGGCCGATACCGTAGACGACGTGCTGACCAACTGGGACGCCATCAAACGCCAGACCAAGGGTCAGAAGACAACCTCGGATGCGATATCTTCCGTTCCCCGCGAGCTGCCGGCGCTTATGAGAGCGCAGAAGATCCAGCACAAGGCGGCAAAGGCCGGCTTCGACTGGGACGATATCTCCGGCGCCGCAGATAAGCTCAACGAGGAGCTGGATGAGCTCAGGGCTGCAATAGCCTCCGGCAACAGGGCTGAGATAGAGGAAGAGATGGGCGACCTGCTGTTCTCCGCCGTAAACATAGCAAGATTTGCCGATACCGACGCGGAGGAGGCTCTGACGGGCGCGACCGATAAATTTGCCGACAGGTTCAGGGTGGTCGAAAGACTCGCTAAAGAAAGAGGTATCGATATGAGCTCCGCCGGCATCGAGGCGCTCGACGCTCTGTGGGACGAGGCAAAAGCCGCAGAAAAACAGTAAATGATATACCTTGTGTATTTCATATAAAAAAATTGGAGGAATTGTAATGAATAAGACAGAATTTATTAATGCAGTGGCAGCTAAAGGCGAGCTTGATAAAAAAGCAGCCGAGAAGGCAGTCGGCGCAGTTTTCGGAGCTATTGAAGACGCTCTCAAAAACGGCGATAAGATCCAGCTTGTAGGCTTCGGCACATTCGAGGTAAAGACCCGTGCCGAGAAGCAGGGCCGCAATCCCAAGACCGGTGAAGTAATGACTATCGCGGCAGCTAAGGTTCCGTCGTTCAAGGCAGGCAAGGCTCTCAAGGACGCTGTTAAATAATTCATCCTATTCGGTTTTTACTCTTCGGCAGGGCGAAAAGTCCTGCCGAAAATTTTAAGGCTGTGCCGCTTTTGCGGCGCACGCCTCAGTTTTCGGAGGTCATTATGCGTCTTGACAAATATCTCAAGGTTTCGCGAATAATAAAAAGGCGCACCGTTGCCAATGAGGTCTGCGACGCGAAGCACGTCACCGTGAACGGCAAGATTGCGCGCGCGTCCTATGACGTCAAGGAAAACGACGTTATTGAGATCACCATGGGCGCGAACAAAACAAAGATACAGGTCACAAGGATCAGCGAGACTGTACGCAAGGAGGACGCTCCTCTTATGTACAGGGTGCTGTAATATTCGTGCGCGTCACCTCATAATATGATATGAGGTGATTTTTTATGCCTGAAATGAATCCCACGGGGCGCCGCCACGACCTGATAATGGAGAGCAGAAGAAAGCTTACGCTCACCGGGATAATCGACGTCGCCAGCTTTGACGACGAGACGATAGTTGCTCAGAGCGAGTGCGGCGAGCTGACCGTTAGGGGCAGGGAGCTGAAAATAACCGGACTCTCGGTCGAGAGCGGTGATATGACTATCGAGGGCGAGGTCAATTCCCTGAGCTACTCCGGCGGTGCGGACAGGCGAAGCTTTCTTTCAAGGATGCTGGGCTGATGGAATATCTTCCCGACACGGCGTACAGAGCCGCAGGCTTTTTCTATTCGGCAGGACTCGGCTTCGCTCTCGGAATAGTTTATGATTTGTTCAGGTTGTTTCTTTTTGTGATTACAGGAAGCGATAAAAAATTTGCCGTGGCAGGGGATATAATATATATGCTCTTCAGCCTCTTTGCGACCTTCGTCCTGCTGCTCGTCAGATTCGGCGGAGAGGTGAGCTTTTACGCCATCGCGGGCGAGGCAGCAGGCGCAATGATATACGGGCTGACTTTAAGGTCCCTGATCTTTGCCCGCGTAAAAAGAACCGTCAAAAAAATCAGACGGATCTTTGCTTTGTTCGGCAAAAAAACTGCAGCCTTTTTCAAAAAAGCGGCCGCTCTTATACAAAAATCCGGATTTTCTTTCAAAAAACACGAAAAAACTTTGTGAAAAGACTTGCATATTTGATATCTCATAGTGTATAATTCATATGTTGAATTGTATTAGAATGTTATAAAGAGGTGAACGAAATGGCGGCAGTCAAAAAACGTAAGCGCAGCGTGATTCTTTGTTTCTTTATATTGTTTTTTTGCGCGTGTTTTGCCATTTCTGTAATATCGGTAACCAGACGTATCAACGAGACCAAGGCTGAGATAAATGAAGTCAAGGCTCAGTATGCGGAGCAGGTCAAGGAGAATGAAAAGCTCGGCAAGGTCGTTGAAAGCGGAGATAAGGACGAATATGTTGAGGAGATCGCAAGAGAAAAGCTGGGTTATGTCAAACCCGGTGAGCACGTGTATTACAACGTTTCTGCGACCGACTGACTTATTTAATAAAGCTTCCGGAGGAAACGCATTTTATGCAGTTAGAGGTAGGTCAAATACTTGAGGGAAAAGTTACGGGGTTTACGTCGTTCGGAGCGTTCGTAGATCTTGACGGCGGCAAAAAGGGAATGGTTCACATTTCCGAGGTTGCGTCGGAGTTTGTTAAGGACATCAAGGATCATCTCACGGTCGGGCAGACCGTCAAGGTCAAAATACTGGCGATAAATGATGATGGCAAAATCAGCCTTTCCATCAAAAAGGCGGAGTCCGCAGCTCCCAGGCAGTCAAGGCCGAAAAACAGCTCGCAGAAAGCTCCCGCAAATGTTTGGCAGGGCAGCAGCTCCGGTGATACGCAGCCGCAGACCTTTGAGAGCATGATGGCGAAGTTCAAGCAAGTCAGCGATGAAAAAATGTCCGACCTCAAGCGTGATTCCAGGCACGGCGGAGGGTTTAACAGAAGGGGCACAAATAAGCTGTAAACTGTTGGGACTGTCATCTTCAGGAAGAACAAAAAGAAAAACTATTATTTAAGAATTAAGGTGCAGAAATATAAATCTTCTGCACCAAAATTTTATTAAAAACTATGAGTGTGATTTCTTTTTAATGCGACAGTCCCTTCTTCTAAGGTGGTATTATAATGAGAGATATCAATGTTTCCGAAGTTTCGCGCGCGGTTGAAAAGCTTTGCATTAAAGCGAACAAGATACTTCCGCCGGATCTGGCGGAAAAAATCATCAATTCAAAAAAGCAGGAGACCGAGGCACTGGCGGCAGGAATCATGGGTGACATAGCTGAAAATCTTGAGGCGGCTAAGGAGTTGGATATCCCCGTCTGCCAGGACACGGGCATGGCGGTCGTGTTCCTTGATATCGGTCAGGACGTGCATTTCACCGGCGGCAGTCTGTATGAGGCAGTGAACCGCGGCGTACGCGACGGCTACGTCGGGGGCTATCTGCGCTGCTCGGTGGTCGCCGATCCGCTCAGGCGCGTGAACACAGGCGACAACACTCCTGCTGTCATACATACGAGGATAGTCGACGGCGACAGAGTCAAAATCACCGTTGCGCCAAAGGGCTTCGGCAGCGAGAATATGAGCGCAATGCGGATGATGACTCCTGCGAGCGGCAGGGAGGAGATCATCGAATACGTGATTGAATGCGTCAAAAATGCGGGCGCGAATCCCTGTCCGCCGATAGTTCTCGGCATAGGCATAGGCGGCGATTTCGAGCAGTGCGCACTGCTCGCCAAGAGAGCGCTCTGCAGAGATACGGCGGTCTCAAACCACGATGAGTTTTATGCCGGGATGGAAAAGGAAATTCTTGAAAGAATAAATGAACTGCATATAGGCCCGCAGGGCTTCGGCGGCAATACCACTGCGCTGTGGGTCGCGATAGAAACGGCGCCGACCCATATCGCCGGATTGCC
>JAFSXA010000183.1 GCA_017450135.1 Clostridia bacterium
ATCCTTCATTTCAAGGAGCATCCTAACCTTGCTGTCCGGTTCAAAGCCCGGCAGTACCCTTGACGCGTGAAAATCGTCAAACAGCTTGCCGCCGAACTCAAGATAGAGCTTGCCGCCGAACTGAGCTATTCTCTCCCTGATGTGCTGAGACTGTAATTTCAGATACATACTGTTGTCAAATCCGGTTTTGACCACCTTAATCCAACCCCCATTCAATAAACACAGTCCATTATAATATCTAAAGATAAAATTTACAACATCAATCGGCAAAAAATATACTTTTTATTTGACTATTATTTTTTAAAATTATATAATCATTCTGTAAATACTGACACACAGGGAGGTTTTCCTTTGAGCTACGAGCTTTACAAATGGGAGGATCCTTATATTTTCAAGGAGAATAAGCTGACCGCGCGCAACCCGGCTCTGCCGCTTGACGAGAATGAGCCTGCGGCTTACGGCGAATCAAAATACAAGCTCTCGCTGGACGGGCAGTGGAAATTCCACTACCGGCTCGGTATTGACGGCGAGCCCGAGGGCTTTGAAAAGAGAGATTATGACGACGGCGGCTGGGACGATATCACAGTTCCATCCGTTTGGCAGACGGAGGGCTACGGCAAACCGATCTATCTGTGCTCTTCTCTGCCGTCCCAGGTCTCCTCGAAAAAGAGCGAGATACCGAAAATCACTCACGACAAAAACGAGGTCGGCATCTACCGCCGACGTTTCACCCTGCCGGAAAACTTCAGCGGCAGACGCATCATCCTGCACTTCGGCGCGGTCAAGTCTGCGCTCTTTGTCTACGTCAACGGGGATTACGTCGGCTATTCGCAGGGTTCTATGACGCCTGCCGAATTTGACGTCACGGATAAGCTTGTCCCCGGTGAAAACCTGCTTGCGGCGAAGGTCATGCGCTTCAGCGACGCCGCCTATCTTGAGAATCAGGATATGTGGCAGCTCTCCGGGATTTACCGCGAGGTCTGCCTGATAGCGGAGCCGGAGCTCACCATTGAGGATATTTATGCCGCCGCGACTCTCGACGATGACCTGAACGACGGACTGCTGAAAATAAAGATAACCATGTCAAGACCGGCGAACGCCGTGTGCAAGCTCCTGCTTGACGGTAAGCAGATATTCAGGCGCAAGGTAAGCTCGACGGTTTTCAATATTGATCACACGGTGAAAAACGCGCGCAAATGGTCCGCCGAGGATCCTCAGCTCTATACCCTGACAGCTTATCTCTATGAAGACGGTCAATGCACCGTTAAAAAGCAGATACGCATAGGCTTCAAAAAGGTTGAGATCAGGGGCAGCGTCCTGTATATAAACGGGGAAAAGGTGAAAATCAAAGGCGTGAACCGCCACGATTTTGACCCGGATCACGGCTGGGCAGTCCCGCGCGAGACATATTACCGCGACCTGCGTCTGATGAAGCAGGCTAACATAAATTCTATCAGAACAAGCCATTATCCCGACGACCCGTTCTTCTATGAGCTGTGCGACGAATACGGCTTCTACGTCATGGACGAGTGCGATCTGGAGAGCCACGGCGTGCGCCGCAAGAACGTGCCGGGCAACGCTCCGATGTGGGCGGGCTCCGCAGTTGACCGTATGCAGCGAATGGTCATGCGGGACAGAAGCCATGCCTGCGTCTGCTTTTGGTCGCTCGGGAACGAGGCGGGCGACGGAACGGTTTTTGCCGACATGAAAGAAGCCGCCCTGTCTCTCTGCGACCTGTATCCCATCCACTACGAGGGGGATTTTGATCTGACAAAATCCGATTTCATCAGCCGTATGTACCCTACGGAAAAAGTGGTCGAGCAGCTCATAAGCCAAAGACCGGTCACCACCACCCTATTTGACAATATTGCCAATTCCCTCGCCGCCGACAACAAGCCCGTCTCCGCGGAAAAGTATCTTGATCACCCGGTCATCTACTGCGAATTTGCCCACTGCATGGAGAACAGCCTCGGCAAT
>JAFSXA010000020.1 GCA_017450135.1 Clostridia bacterium
AAAAGATCAGGGAGAGCTTTTCGGGCGCAAAGGTCTGCATAGTTACGGACGATACTGTCGCCTCATTCCATCTTGACAGTATAAAGAGGACGCTTGACGCCGAAAGGATAGACAACGTGCCGTTCATCTTTCCACACGGCGAAAAATCAAAAAATCCCCGGGTGCTTTTCGAGCTGCTTGAGTTCCTTGCGGAAAAGCGCTTCACGCGAAGGGACGTGCTTATTGCCCTCGGCGGCGGAGTGACCGGGGATCTGGCAGGACTTGCGGCGGCCTTGTTCATGCGCGGTATGCATCTGATCCAGATGCCGACCACTCTGCTCGCCATGGTCGATTCCTCCGTGGGCGGCAAGACGGCGGTCAACCTCAGCGAGGGTAAAAACCTTGCGGGAGTTTTTAATCAGCCGGAGCTTGTGCTCTGCGATGTCCGTATGCTCTCGACCCTGCCTGCCGAATACTTTGCAGAGGGCATGGCTGAGGTCATCAAATACGGCGTTATTGCCGACAGAGAGCTGTTTGATATCGCCGCAGACGGGGAAGTTCAAGGCAATCTTGAAAAAATCATTGCACGGTGCGTTTCAATCAAACGTGATATCGTGGGCGAAGATGAGTTCGATAACGGCAAAAGACAGCTTTTGAATTTCGGGCACACCATTGCCCACGCGATAGAGAAAAACAGCGATTATAAAATTTCCCACGGCAGAGCGGTGGCAATGGGCATGGTGATAGTTTCCGAGATGGCGGATAAGAACGGCTTTTCCTCGGAAAAATGCGAAGATGATATCATTGACGCCCTGCTGGAAAATGATCTGCCTATCGGCTGTCCTTATGAAAACAGCGAGCTCTATTCAGCCGCTGTCTCCGATAAAAAATTCTCGGGCGGCCGTATAAATCTGGTAGTGCCGGAGCGGATAGGAAAATGTAAGATAATGAATATATCTGCCGGCGAGCTTAAGGAGCTTTTGAGATAATGGATATAAGAATCACGCCTGCCGCGCTCTGCGGATGCGTCACGGCGCCGCCGTCAAAATCCGCGGCGCACAGAGCTTTTATCTGCGCGGCTCTCGCGGACGGTGAAAGCAGAATAAAAACCGACGGAATGTCTGAGGATACGGCGGCGACGGTAAGATGCCTTGAGGCTGCGGGAGCTGTCATCAGCCGCCGGGACGGAGCTGTAAATGTAGCTCCGATAAAAAATCCGCCGTCGAAGGCTGTCTTTGACTGCGGAGAGAGCGGCTCCACCCTGCGCTTTATGCTGCCCGTTGCCGCCGCTCTCGGTATCGAAGCGGAGTTTACCGGCGGCGGCAAGCTGCCGGAGAGACCGATTGAGCCTCTGCTGGAGGCGATGCGGACTCACGGAGTCAGCGTCGGTTCAGGCTTCCCGATAAAAATCAGCGGAAGGCTCACGCCCGGCAGATACGAGATAGCCGGCAACGTCAGCTCGCAGTTTATAACGGGACTGCTGCTCGCACTTCCGCTATGTCAGGACAAGAGCGAGCTTAAGATCCTGCCTCCGGTCGAGTCAAAGCCGTATATAGATATCACGATAAGCGTTCTTGAAAAATTCGGCGCCTCACTTGTAAAAAATGAGGATGGATTCATAGTTTATCCCTCGCGTTTTCACGCGGCCGATCTCACCGTCGAGGGCGACTGGTCGAATGCCGCTTTCTGGCTCGCCTGCGGAGCGGGCGTCAGGGGTCTTGATGCCGATTCCGCCCAGGGCGATAAAAGAATAATTGAGATACTTAAATGCTTCGGCGCGAAAATAACAGAGGATAACGGCTGCATCCGCGCATCCATGGAAAATGTGCACTCAGCCGATATCGACGCGGCGGATATTCCGGATCTTGTGCCGATCATATCGGTAATAGCCTCTGCGGCCCGGGGGAAAACCGTGATTTACAACGCCTCGCGCCTGAGGCTCAAGGAGAGTGACAGGCTCAAAACCACAGCCGCCATGATAAACTCTCTCGGCGGTTCAGCCCGTGAAACCGGCGACGGACTGGTTATCGAGGGCAGTGGCGGCCTGCGCGGCGGCGAGGTCGACGGCGGCGGCGATCACAGAATAGTAATGTCGGCGGCGGCGGCTTCCGTCTTTTGCGATTCTGAGGTGGTGATACGCGGCGCTCAGGCTGTCGCAAAATCATACCCGGATTTCTTTGAAAAATTCAACAGGCTTGGAGGTAAAGCAAATGTCATGCAGCTTCGGTAAAAAATTCAGGCTGACCGTTTTCGGCCAATCACACTCAAAGGCTATAGGCGCGGTCATAGACGGAATACCTGCCGGCGTCAGGCTCGATGAGGAAAAAATAAAGGCTCTGCTTTCGCGCAGAGCGCCGGGCAAAAATGCGTACTCCACCAAACGCAGGGAGGCCGACGAGTACGAAATACTTTCGGGCACAGTTGACGGAATGACCTGCGGCGCGCCGCTCTGCGCAGTTATATACAACACGGACGCACGTTCCGGTGACTACGAAAAGCTCAAGACACTTCCGCGCCCGTCCCACTCAGATTACGCGGCGTATATTAAGCACCACGGCTTTAACGACGTGCGCGGCGGCGGAAATTTTTCCGGCAGGATGACTGCGCCCCTCTGCTTCGCCGGAGCGGTCGCGATGCAGATACTGGAGAGCAGGGGAATATACATCGGCGCACATATCAAGAGTATTGCCGGTATTGAGGACAGGGCGTTTTCTCCTGTGGACGTCAGCGCCGCCGAGCTTGAGAACGTTAAGAAAAAGGATTTTCCCGTGCTCGATGACGAGGCCGGCGAGAGGATGAAGGCGGAGATAGAAAAGGCGAGGGCGGAGCTCGATTCCGTCGGAGGCGTAATCGAATGCGCTGTCACAGGTCTGCCGGCAGGTATCGGCGAGCCTATGTTCGACGGCGTCGAAAACGTCGTCAGCCGCGCCGTGTTCGCCGTTCCTGCGGTCAAGGGGATAGAGTTCGGTCTCGGATTTGCGTCCTCGGAACTCAGGGGCAGCGAAAACAACGACCCGTTCACTGTATCGGACGGCAGGGTGCTGACCGAAACCAACAACAGCGGAGGCATCCTCGGAGGTATCACTTCCGGTATGCCCGTGATATTCAGGGCGGCGGTGAAGCCGACTCCCTCAGTCGGTATCGAGCAGGGCACTGTAAATCTTGAGACAAATTCGCCTGCAAGGCTCGTAACGGGCGGCAGACATGACCCGTGTATAGTGCCGAGAGCGGTCCCGTGCATCGAGGCGGCCGCGGCTCTGGCAATAATAAATTTAATGTAAAGGATTGATAGTATGGATCTGAAGGAATTACGCAGTCAAATCGACGCTGTCGATACGGAGCTTGTACAGATTTTTGAAAAGCGGATGCAGACCGCGCTGGAGATAGCGAGGTTTAAAAAGGAGAATAATATCCCGGTATCCGATTTCGGGAGAGAAAGAGAGGTTATCAATAAGGTGACCTCCGAGGTCTCGCCCGAAATGAGCGGCTATGCCAAGGTGCTTTTCCAGACCCTCTTCGATCTGAGCCGTTCTTATCAGAGAAAGATCATAAACGAAAAATCAAAGCTCTGCGAAAAAATCGAAAGAATAACGGCGGAGACTCCGAAGCTTCGCCCGGACAGAGCCGTAGTTGCCTGCCAGGGGGTCGAGGGCGCGTACTCTCAGCACGCCGCAGATAAAATGTTCAAATATCCGAGCATAATGTATTTCAGCGGTTTTGAGGATGTTTTCAAGGCGGTTGAC
>JAFSXA010000184.1 GCA_017450135.1 Clostridia bacterium
TCACAACGGAGCGGATTCCTACTATTCTGTGCGCGGATTCAGAGGGTATATTCTTGTCTGAACACCGGACTCAACGATAAAACCCCTGCAATTTATGGGACTTAAACATTGACAAATTCCAGTTTATCGATGATCAGACGGCATTTATTGCCTACCTTAAAAGAATAATCGTACCGATTGCCGACCTTTGACAAAATCTCAGGCATCCCTTGTGGATGCCTGAGATTTTGTTTTTGGAATCAGAGAGGACTTGAAGGGACGTTAAAAAATCGCAACAGTGTTGCGATTTTAGTCCCCGGTTTCGAGCGGTGCGAAATACGCCGCGGAGTGAGCGGCGTATGAGATACATCGCGAGAAACTAAGTCCTCTTGCCCGCGCTTTGCCCCGAGAGGTGTACTGATAAAAAATACACCATTGACCATATCATTATTTAAGCCGAAGACGGTATTTTTTAGGAGGTATTCTTATGTACAACAAGCAGAATGAACAGAAGATGAGCAAAGAGCAGCTGACCGAGCTGCAGCAAGTATTGGACATCATCCGCAGCGCGAAAAGTGAGAAGCGGAAAACGATTAAGGGCTTACAGAACTATATCGCGATCTATACGGATGCGTCCGGAAAGGACATGCAATTTATTATTCGGTGAAGGTGAATTGACGACAGCCCCTGCTGACAGGCCGTTGAACGACTGCCTGCCGATTAGGGGGTAGTTTCAGGCTGATTATGCCATGCTCTTCAATGAGTTTTTATAAACAATTCAGTAGGACAGTCCATGAGCGAGAACAGCACCGGGATCAAGCTGCTTAAGCTCTATGAGATCCTGCAATCAAGACAGAAAATATATAATGCTGAAAAGGCTTTTTAAACACAAACTGAATTGCTGCTTACATTAATAAAAAAGGCTCCTAAGCTGAAACTTTTGGCTCAGGAGCCAATTATTGTTTTTTTAAATAATAAAAAACCAAATTTAATCTTGATTTTTATTATGAGTATATGATATAATACACCATCTAAATTTTTAAGTTGGAGGATGGACATGAATACTTTATTGAAAAGGACGGCGGCGCTGCTGCTTGCAGCATTTTTGCTGGCGGCTATGCTGCCGGTTTCGGCGCTTGAGCAGGAAATCAAAGAGGTTTATACGCCCTCGACAGAGCGCCAAACCGAGGAAGAACCCGTAGTGGAAGATGATGCTGCCGAAGCGGTGCTTGAAACTGCGGACGATGCCGAATCGGCTGACGTAACAGCCTCCGAAACGGTGGATGAGGTTTTCGAACTGCTTACCCGGATCGATTCCCTGCAAGAAATGCAGGATAAGAGGAAGACGGATTATGCCGCTTCACAGAGGGCGATATCCTCTGCGGATTATGCTTCCAACAACTTCAATGAAGAAGCGCTTGCCGAGCATGAAGAGATGGCGTCAGCTTATGAAGCTTACGTTGCTGGAATGTTCGTTCTGCGTGCCGAAGCAAAGGCCGCTTATGATGCGCTTACTCCGGAAGAGCAGGCTGAGATTCCCGAGGAGCTTTCCTCAAAGCTCGAACCCTACGACAAGCTTGATACCTATTTCAATCAGCGTGCATACAGTGTGCTCACGCCCGAGAGCGGGGACAGCCCATATATCTATCAGCTCATCGGAGCGTATGAGTGCTCTCACCACGGCTGCGGAGAGATCCCCGCTTCCATGGCGCTTATCGACGTCACCGATCCCACTATCCTGAATGAGGAAGGCAAATGGGCGCCGGATAAGCTGTATGAGTATGGCGAATGCAACTACGATATAGTTTATTGCTCCGACGCGCACCCGTCTCCAAGCACGACCAGCCTTTATAAGCGCATCAATCTGGAGGATAGCACCTATTACAGCAGGTCAGCCGCAAGGAAGCTCCGCGCCATAGTTATCAACTCGTATCCCTTCGTGACGATGGACGAGATGAAGGAGTTCCTGAAGGAGAATGGCTTTGACAGCGCTATGGCTGACAAGCTCGACAGGAGTGAGATCATTGCCGGCGTTCAGATGGCGATATGGTATTATGCCAATATAGGCAACGCCGACCATAACGATCTTATCAATTATAAGTACACCTTCAACAACTATAAGAACCCCTGGATGCCGAACAGGATCCATCAGTTCCAGAATGAGATCTGGACTTGGTGGGATGCGGCCGGGAACGGTCAGTTCAGCGCATGGCGTCCTTACAAGACCTATCTTTCCGATATTGAGGAGAGGATCGACTCCCTTGTTGAATTCTTAACCTCACTTCCGGGGCAGGATCCCGATGATAACCAGATCCTCATCTCCGACGTTCAAATCACCCGCAGCCAGCTCATACCCGGCAGCAACGGCACTTACAGCGTCGGACTCAAGGTCATTTTAAACCACGGCAGGATCGCAGCGAACGATTCGATCATTCTGAAAGCCGAGGTATACCCCGAAAACGGAGAGCCCGAAACGGTAATCACTGTTGATCTTTCCGAGCTTACGGAATATGATATTGAAGTCACCGCTCACGACGGCGACAGGATCAGGATCACAGTGGACGGCACTCAAACCCTTGCAAAGGGCGTTTACTGCTATGAGACCGCTGCAGGCAGCCGCGATGATCAGGCGCTGATCTCCGTTGCCGAGGGCGAGACCAGGATACACGCCGAGGAGACCATCGTTTTCAACCGTGAGGCCGAGATTGGTCTTCGCATCTCCAAGATCACAAGGGGTGAGGAACACGAGTATCCCATCTCCGATATCGACTTCAATATTTACATGGTTCCCGAATCCGAGACTGAGATCGGCGAGGTTCCTACCCCCGAAGAGGTCGATAGGATCGCCGTACCCGAAAACCTTGTCGGCACGATCACGACAGATAATGCCGGCTACGCTTTCATTGAGCTCCAGTATGGCACATACCTTCTTGTGGAACAGCCGAGCGAAAAGGTAATTGCCCCTGCTGATCCAATGTACTTTACACTTCCGTTTATTATGAATGACGACGATATTGTAATCGTTACCGATATCGCCGAGATAATCATTCCCAATACCCGAGAGGATTTCGAGAGCGCCGCAGTTGAGCTTGGCGCGACCAAGGAATTCAATGATTGGGGCAAAGCGGAATCGTTCCGGTTCAGGCTCGAGCCCGTCACGCCCGGTGCGCCGATGCCTCTCCATGATATCGCTGTGGCAACAAGACTCCATCCCCTGGCTCTGTTCGAGAGGATAACATATGATGTTGACTGCTTCATAGGCGATTCCAATGTAAGGACCTTTGAGTATATAATAACGGAGATCAATGATCACGTTCCCGGTGTTACATACGATACGAGCTCTCATCACGTGTTCGTAACCGTTACGAAAACTATCCGTATCGACACTGAAAACAATAGCAGGATAACCGAGATCGACGCCGAGGTGAACTACGATGGTGAAGACAGCCTGATAATAACCAACACGTTCACTCCCACGACAACGCATTTTGAGGCCACAAAGTCGTACAACAGCTGGGGCGAGGCCGATTCCTTTACCTTCGTGCTTGCAGCCGTTACCGATGGCGCTCCCATGCCCGACGTGACAGAGCTCACCGTTACAGAGACTGCTCCCACTGCTGTATTCGATGAGCTCGAGTTTGATACCGTCGGAGTTTACGAGTACACCATAACAGAGGTCGATGGCGGCATTCCCGGTGTGACGTATGATACGACTCCCCATCAGGTACTCGTTACCGTAAGCGCCGATCAGGTAACGAATGCGCTTTCGGCTGAAGTCACTTATGACGGCGCGGATACTTTGATCATCACCAACACCTACGCGCCAGCTCCCTGCGCGGCTAATCCCGAAGCAACAAAGGAGCTTGTCGGACGCGAATGGAACGATGAGGACGAGTTCATATTCGATATCGCAGCGGTGACCGATGGCGCACCCATGCCCGAGATCACCTTCGCGACTGCGACTAAGGATGATACCATCGCTGTATTCGGCACGATCGAGTTCACCGAGCCCGGAGTATACGTCTACACGATCACCGAGCGTGACGGCGATCTTCCCGGAGTAACTTACGACACCGAGCCCCATACAATCGCCATAACCGTGACCGATATCGGCGGAGCGCTTGAAGCGGTTATTGATTACGACGGCGAGAGCGCGCTCATCGTCACCAACACCTACGCGCCAGCTCCCTGCGCGGCTAATCCCGAAGCAACAAAGGA
>JAFSXA010000185.1 GCA_017450135.1 Clostridia bacterium
AGATGACGCTGAACGCCTTCGAGAGTTTTTCGCCGGGCTTGATTTTTTCACGCAGCTTATTGATGATCGGGAAGGAGCAGAGCACACCGGCGGCAAGATAGACCTTGTAATATGAAAGATACATAGCCGCCTTGCCGTCGATAAGGGCGGAGCCTCCAAGGCCGAGCATGGTTTTCAGATATACAAAAGCGGAGCCGATGCTGTCCGAACGGAAGATGACCCAGCCGATGATAACAAAAAACAGTGTATAAATGTGGCCTAAAAAGCCTATCTTTTTGTTGAAGCCCGTTAGTTTCTCAACGGTGAGCAGCACGAAATACATGAAGCCCCAAAGGAAAAAGGTCCAGTTCGCACCGTGCCATATACCCGTCAGCATCCATACAGCAAACAGATTCAGCACAAGCCGCGGCTTGCTGACTCTGCTGCCGCCAAGAGGGATATAGACGTAGTCTCTGAACCAGGTGCCGAGGGAAATGTGCCAGCGACGCCAGAATTCGGTGATGGATTTTGAGGTGTATGGATAGTCAAAGTTTTCAAGGAAGGTGAAGCCGAACATTTTTCCGAGGCCGATAGCCATATCGCTGTAACCCGAAAAATCGAAGAATATCTGGAGCGTATAAGCCAGGGCGCCGAGCCATGCGAGGGCAACCGAGGGCGCCTCGGCGTCAAAGGCTATATCCGCGACGCTTGCCACGTTGTTGGCTATGAGCACCTTTTTGCAAAAGCCTGTCATAAAGCGGTATACACCGTTGCTGAAGCTGTCAAAGTCGACGCTCCGGGAGTTTATCTGCTCAGCCACCGTTCTGTAGCGGACGATGGGGCCTGCGATAAGCTGAGGGAAAAACGAGATATACAGCGCAACGTTCAGCGGATTTTTTTGCACGCCGCCGTCGCCGCGGTAGACGTCGATAACGTATGACATCGCCTGAAAGGTGAAAAAGGATATACCGATGGGCAGGGTTATGTCAAGCGTGTCAAGCTTTGCGGAGAAAAGCAGATCGATGTTTTTCAGAGTGAACGTTAGATATTTGAAAACAAACAGTATGCCGATATTGGTGATGACTGAAAGTGCGACGAAAAACCGCGATTTTTTGACGTTTTCAAGGCGGTATTTGTCCACCCCGAGGCCGAACAGCCAGTTGAGGACGATCGAACCCAGCATGACGAGGACGAACGCAGGCTCGCCCCAGGCGTATAAAAAAATGCTTGAGATCAGGAGTACGGTGTTCCTGAATGCCGTCGACTTGAAAAGGGGATTATAATAGAGAATAAGGACGACGGGGAGAAAGAGAAAAATAAAAACATTCGATGAAAAAACCAAGCCGCACGCCTCCTTATTTTACATACTGATATAAAAATAATTATAAACCATAAGGTAAAAGTTTTCAACTGTTTTTTAAAGCCGTTGTTTACCTGCTTCAGATTGACAAACACTAATGAGTATAGTATAATCGGGATGATAAAAACACATATCATTACATTGGAAACGAGGTTTTTATATGAATATAGCCGTAGTTCTCGCCGGCGGCTCGGGCAGCCGGATGGGTATGGTGGACAGACCCAAGCAGTTTATTGACCTTTACGGTAAGCCGGTTATCATCCACACTCTCGAAGCCTTTGAGATCAACGAGGGGATAGACGCCGTCTGCGTAGTCTGCGTTAAGGAGTGGCAGGACGATCTCTCGCTCTGGCTCAAGGAGTACGACATCCGCAAGGTACGGTGGATAGCCGAAGCCGGAGCCTCCCGTCAGCTCTCATCGCTGAACGCCCTCGACGCCATCAGAGATTTCTGCTCGGACGACGATTACGTTATCATCCACGACGCCGCAAGGCCTCTTGTATCTCAAAAGATAATCAATGAGAACATAGCCAAGGTGCGCGAATACGGGGCCTGCGACACGGTGATACCGGCGCACGATACCGTCATCCGCTCGCTGGACGGGGAAATGCTTGAATCCATCCCGCAGAGGAAGGAGCTCTACCTCGGTCAGACGCCCCAGTCCTTCAGGTATTCCATTGTCCGCAAGGCATATGACGACTATTTTGCCCTGCCGGAGGACGAGCGCCCCGTTATGACAGACGACTGCGGACTTGTGCTCAACAGCGGAGTGGAGATCGGCATCGCCATGGGCGACAAGCTCAATATGAAAATCACCACGATGGAGGATCTGCTTCTGATAAAATCCATCGTCAGAACGGGAATATAATCCACACGGGAAGGGTTGGTTCTTTTGTTTGCCAAAAGTTACAAGATAACGGAACCGAAAAGGTTTGAGATCTTTGTTGAGGACGTCAGGAATGACGCCGTGCTCGTCCGCCCCGAGTATCTTGCCGTGTGCAAGGCGGATATTCGCTATTACCTGGGCAACAGGAGCGCAAGGGTGCTCAAAAGAAAGTTCCCGATGAGCCTTATCCATGAGGCGACGGGAATAGTCATCCGCGACAGGAGCGGAAAATTCAAGCCCGACCAGAGGGTCGTCCTTCTGCCGTGCAGGAGGGCGGAATGCGAGGGCAACAAGTGCGACATATGCGTCAGAGACGATGAGTGCCTGCTTGATAATTACTGCCCGGAGTCACACTTCTGCTCGAGCAACTACGACGGCTTCAGCAAGGAGCTTATGGATATCAGCGACGAATACATCCTGCCCGTGCCGGACGGCGTCGGTGCAGAGGCGGTATTTTCGGAGCTTATATCAGTTGGCTGCTGCGCCATGAGAAGAGCCGGTCTTACCAAGGACAACGCGCCCGAGAGCATTGCGGTCTGGGGCGACGGTATAATGGGCTACATTATAGCCCTTGTTGCAAAGTTCAGCCTTGACCGTCATATAAACGTTATCGGGCTCAGCGAAGAAAAGCTGGCGATGTTTGACTTTGCCGACGTCTATTATTCCAATGATATCGACCTGCTTCCGCGTATGTCGGTCGCGATAGAGGCTGTCGGCGGAAACGCTTCCGGCATTGCGGCGAATCAGGCGATAGACAAGCTTTATTCCGGCGGCAGGCTCGTCCTGTGCGGCGTTGCGAACGACAATATCCCGCTGAACACGAGGATGGTGCTCGAGCACGGACTCACGATAATGGGAACGACGCGCAGCACCCGCTGTGATTTTGAAAAAGCGCTGGAGCTTTTGCAGATCGGGGAATTCCGCGACAGGATATTGAAGCTTCTGCTCTCAACGGTCGAGGTCGACGATATCAAAAAATACTATGAGGTATTTGAAAAAGAATCCAAGTCGACGGCTCTCGGGAAAAACATTATGAAAATAACATTCTGACATTTCACAAATCGGCTGTTACCTTCAAATTAAGGCGGCAGCCGGTTTTAAATATGAGGTTTTGTTCTTGACTTTTGGCTGTTTGTGTATTAATATATATGAGTTATTTCTTTTACTAAGGCAGGTATTAGTATGAATTTGCAAAAGATCATTGACAAACGTGATGAAATGACAAAATACGCGGTGGCGGAGATAACCCATATTTGCAAGACCTTCGGCAAACGCGATCCCGGCTCGGAGGGCGAGCGCAAGGCGTGCGAATACATGGCGGACGTACTGAAAAACGAGTGCGGCTGTGAAACCGTAAAGGTAGAGAGCTTCGAGGAGCATCCCGGTGCGTTCTACGGCTGGCTGTACTTTACGATAACCATGGTGCTTGCCGCCGCGGCGTTGTTCTTCGTATATCCGTTAGTCTCAGCCATTCTCTGTGCGCTCGGCCTGTTCATCATGATAATGGAATTCGGCCTCTATAAGAAGTGCGTCGATATCTTTTTCAAGAAGAAAACCGGACACAACGTCTACGCCGTGAAGAAATGCACCGGAGAGGTCAAAAGGCGCATAATGTTCAACGGACATCCCGACGCCGCTTGGGAATGGCCGGTGAACTATCTGCTCGGCGGAGTCGGCTTTGAGGCGCACGCGATAATAGCCATGGCCGGCACGGTTCTCTATCTTGTATTTTCGATAATATATCTCGCGATCAGCGGCGCCAAGGGCATAGCTCTGGTACCCGATATGACGTTGTCAAATGCTCCCTGGGTCGTAAAGGCCATGCTCGTCTGCCTTATCTTTGTGCCTTTCCAGTTCGGCCTGTATTTTATGTGCAACACCCGCAGGGTCGTTGACGGAGCAAACGACAATCTGACCGGATGCTATATGGGCATCTGCCTGCTCAAGGCTCTCCATGACGAGGGTGTTGAGCTTGAAAACACCGAGATCGGCTGTATCCTCACCGGCTCGGAGGAGTCCGGACTCAGGGGCGCAGAGGCGTGGAGCAAGGCTCATAAGCACGATTTTGACGACGTGCCCACCTTTATAATCGCCTACGACACAATACATGATCCCAATCAGCTCATGGTCAATTACCGCGATCTCAACGGTACGGTCAAGGCCGACAAGGAGGTCTCCGATCTGTTCTACGAGGCGGCTGTTGAGGCAGGCGTACCGATAAAGAAGGGCATGGTTCCTCCCATGGGCGGCTCGACCGATTCGGCGGCGTTCACCAAGGGCGGATTCAGATCCACCGGTATAACGGGTCTCAACCACAAGCTTGAGGATTACTACCATACAAGGCGCGATACATATGACAACCTCAACGAAACCGGTATCGGCAACTGCTACGCGGCCACCGTAAAGTGCCTTGAGAAATTTGACAACGGCGAAAAGACAGAATAAGACAACAATATTACAGGGTGCAGAGAGTTACGATTTCTGCACCCTGTTTTTTGTGTTTCGATTTTTGGTTATTCACGGATTTTCCGGGTCATAAAAGCAAACCGGGGTTTGTTGAAGTGAAAGATAGAGCATATTTTCGCCTCCCTTGTGTAAAGGGCGCGGGTGTCCGGTGGACACCTCTGCCGTAGGCAGAAGCGCCGACCGAGCCGGCAGGCGAGAGGTGGCACGCCGCAGGCGTGACAGAGGGATTGTAAAGTTACAAAACCGCGCAAAATCAGAGTTCATTTATTGAAAAGACAACCCCTCAGTCAGCTTCGCTGACAGCTCCCCTTACACAGGGTGAGCCGGTTTTGCTCACCGTCAGCTTTATACAAACCATTCAACAAAGACTGGTTTATAAATCATATAAAAAAGTCAAGGTGCAGAATTTTGAAACCTGCACCTTGACTGTACCTAAATGATATTTCTTTTTGTTCTTCGCTGAATGCGACAGCCCTACGCTTTTGATATAATTTTTTAATATATCTCTCTGCCCATGAGAACGCCCATTATCGACGCCATCATAAGTCCGCGCGTCCATCCGCTGGAGTCGCCGAGGCAGTGGAAATTCCTGATATTCGTGTTGAAGTGCTCGTCCATCTTCACCCTGTTGCTGTAGAATTTCAGCTCCGGGGAATAGAGCAGAGTCTCGTAAGAGGCGAAGCCCGGGGCGACGTGATCCACCGACTGGATAAAGTTGAGGATGTTCGTCATCGCCCGGTAGGGCATTGCTGCCGTGATATCACCTGCGACTGCATCCGGCAGTGTGGGCTTCAGGTTTGACCGTGAGAGCTCCTTTTGCCAGGTGCGTTTGCCGTCGAGGATATCGCCCAGGCGCTGAACGAGGATGTGTCCCGTCCCGAGCATATTGGTCAGCTCGCCGACCTTCTGCGCGTAGGCTATCGGCTGATTGAAGGGATAGGAAAAATTGTGGGAGCAGAGAATGGCGAGATTGGTGTTGTCGGATTTCAGCTCCTTATAGGAGTGGCCGTTCACGACCGCAAGGTCGTTATCATAATTCTCCTGGCTGACAAAGCCGCCCGGATTCTGACAGAAGGTGCGCACCTTGTTTTTGAACGGACGCGGGTAGCCGATGAGCTTCGATTCATAGAGCACGTCGTTCACCTTTTCAATGACCTCGTTGCGCACCTCGACCCTGACGCCGATATCGACGGTGCCGGGGAGATGGGCTATATCGTGCTCGGCGCATATCTTTTCAAGCCACTCTGCGCCTCTGCGGCCGGTGGCGATCACAGTTTCGTCCGCGTATATCCTTTCCTCGCCGCCCTTGCCGTCGCCGATGTATATGCCGAGGCACTTATGCCCGTCGAGGATGATGTTGTTACATTCCACGCCGAAGATCAGATCCACTCCGTTCTGCCTGAGGTGGTTCTCGATGGCAAGGTAGATCTCCTGAGCCTTTTCCGTGCCCATATGTCGGATCGGGCAGTCAACGAGCTTCAGCCCGGCCTGAATGGCTCTGGCTCTGATCCTTTTGACCTCCTCCGTGTTGCCGACGCCCTCGACGCGGCTGTCCGCGCCGAACTCCAGATAGATGCCGTCGGTAT
This sequence comes from Clostridia bacterium, assembly GCA_017450135.1. Taxonomy (GTDB): domain Bacteria; phylum Bacillota; class Clostridia; order Oscillospirales; family Acutalibacteraceae; genus CAG-488. The sequence goes on from JAFSXA010000185.1 coordinate 6,278, forward strand.
AGTTGATGGTTTCCTGCGCGAGCTCCTCGCCTATGAGTGCGGGCAGATCGCCGCCTACCTCGTAGCTGAGGGACAGCTTGCCGTCGGAAAAAGCTCCGGCGCCGGAAAAGCCCGTTGTGATATGGCAGTAGGGCTTGCAGTTCATGCATTGCTGTGTTTTGACCTTGGGACAGTGCCTTTTTTCGATGGACTGCCCCTTTTCGACTATCGTAATTTGCTTTTTGGTACCCTTGCGAAGCATCTCAAGAGCGGTAAAAATGCCGGCGGGGCCTGCGCCGACGATAACTACGTCTGTTTTCAAAAGAAAAACCTCCCGAAAAAACGGCGGGAGGATCCGCGTAACGGACAGACACCCACCGTTAAATCTTTATGTAAGCTGTGGCGGTATGAACCTCTGCCACGTCGCAGTCATTTTATCATTAAGTTAAACAAATGTCAATATAAGTATCCGCCGCTGAGGACAAAAGAAAAGCGGGAACCGGAAAAGTTCCCGCAAGAGATCTATAATCAATTAGATTCGTCTGGTGCTATTATATTTCTCCTTCTTCTTTCATCTTCGCGAAGCAGTCGCTGCAATATACAGGCCTGTCTTCTCTCGGACGGAAAGGAACCTTTGCTACGTGGCCGCAGCTGGCGCAGGTTGCTTCAAACATCTCGCGCTCTCCGCGTGCAGCGTTTTTGCGTGCGTCACGGCATTTTTTGCAGCGCTGGGGCTCGTTTACGAAACCCTTTTCCGCATAAAAC
>JAFSXA010000021.1 GCA_017450135.1 Clostridia bacterium
GGAATTCGGCTCCAGACGCGCGCAGGGCTTCGACGGGGCTGTGTACGGAGCGAGAGCGGCGTATATCGCAGGCTGTGCGGGTACCGCCTGCACCATAACGGACAGAGAGTTCGGTGTCCCCGCCCTGGGCACCATGGCTCATAGTTGGGTACAACTCTTTGATTCGGAATACGAGGCTTTTTGCGCCTACGCCAAAGCCTATCCCGGAGCGTGCACTCTGCTTGTTGATACCTACAACGTGCTGAAATCCGGAATCCCGAACGCCATAAGGGCGTTCAACGACGTCGTCATACCTGCCGGCTTCAGACCCAAGGGCGTCCGCATAGACAGCGGCGACATAACCTATCTCTCCAAAAAGGTCAGAAAAATGCTCGACGAGGCCGGCTTCGAGGACGTTAAAATAGTCGCGTCAAACTCACTGGACGAATACATTATCCGCGATATGCTGCTGCAGGGCGCCCTTGTGGATTCCTTCGGCGTCGGCGAGAGGCTCATTACGGCCTCCTCCGCCCCTGTTTTCGGAGGAGTGTACAAGCTCTCCGCAGTTGAGAAAAACGGCGTTATGGAGCCCAAGATCAAGCTCAGCGAGAACACGACAAAGATCACAATCCCGGGAGCCAAAAAGCTCTGGAGACTCTACGACAGGGAGACCGGCAAGGCGGCCGCCGACCTGATAACCCTCGAGGACGAGGTCGTTGACGACTCCAAGCCCTATGAGCTCTTCGATCCGGATTTCACATGGAAGAGAAAGACGCTTGAAAACTACAGCGCGCGCGAGCTGCTTGAGCCGCTCTTTGTCAAGGGCAAGTGCGTATACAGGCACCCGGATATAGAGGAGATCAAGCAGTACTGCAAGGAGCAGGTGGACACCCTCTGGGACGAGGTTCTGAGATTTGAGAATCCGCACAACTATTACGTCGATCTCTCGCAGAAGCTGTGGGATACAAAGTACGACCTCATTAATTCCATCAACACAAAAAACAAATAAATAACCGCAAAAAATCAGCCTCCCGATCCTCGCGAAAGCGACAGACCCGGAGGCTGTATTCTTTATTCGTTATTATTCAGCGTCCTCAGCCGGAGCTTCCTCGGCAGCCGGAGCTTCCTCGGCAGCGGGAGCTTCCTCAACAGCCGGAGCTTCCTCAACAGCAGGAGCTTCCTCGGCAACCGGAGCTTCCTCGGCAACAGGAGCTTCCTCGGCAGCGGGAGCTTCCTCGGCAGCAGGTGCTTCCTCAGCAACGGGAGCTTCCTCTTCCTCGATTTCGATATCATCATCAAGAAGGGCGCGAATGGAGAGGCTTACGCGGTGCTTGTCAAAATCTATAGCAGTGATCTTGACGTTGACCTTCTCGCCTATCTTGAGAACGTCCTGGGGCTTGGAGATGTGCTTATTGGCTATCTGCGAAATATGGATAAGACCGTCAATACCGGGGATGACCGTGGCGAACGCGCCGAAGGTCGTCATGCCGACGATCTCAGACTCGATGATCGAATCCACCGGATAATCCCTGCGGAGGATCTCCCAGGGGTTATCCTCAGCTCTCTTGTAGCCGAGGGATATCTTCTTGTTTTCCTTATCGAGGGACTTGATATAAACCTCGATCTCCTGTCCGATCTCGAGAACGTCCGAGGGATGCTTGATCCTCTGCCAGGAGAGCTCGGAGATATGAACCATGCCGTCAACTCCGCCGATATCGACGAACGCGCCGTAATTGGTCATCGACTTAACCTTGCCCTGATATACCTGACCTTCCTCTGCCTGCGCCCAGAAGGCTTCCTCGGCAGCCTTGCGCTGCTCTCTCAATACCGCTCTTACCGAACCGACAGCCTTTTTACGGTTGCGCTCGGTCTTGACTTCAATTATCTTGAGTTCTATCTTCTGCTTGAGAAGATCCTCAAGCGAATCGCCTCTTGAAGCTGTAGCGAGCGAAGCGGGAACAAAGATCCTGACTCCGTCGACGATAACGATGATGCCGCCCTTTACGACGTCGGAAACGGTACCCGTAACAGTCTCTCCGCTCTCCTTGTAGGCTTCGATCCTGTCCCATGCGCCCTGAGCGTCATATCTCTTCTTGGAAAGCATTATCGTGCCTTCCTGATCGTTCGTTTTCATGATGATAAGGTTGATCTGATCGCCAACCTTGAGTTCCTGAGTAGGATCAGCCGCCGGATCGGCGCTGTATTCTTCAACGGGAACATAGCCGGTCTGCTTCCTTCCGATATCGACCTGTATCTCACTCGGAGAGATAGCGGTGACCGTGCCGCACACCTTCTGATCGGTGCTCATATTTTTAAGAGATTCTTCGATCATCTCTTTAAAGTCCATATCTTCGGCGTTAGAAGTCGTTTCCACCTCCTCTGCCTGAATGATGTTTTCGTTTGTGTTTGCGTTTGTGTTTTCCGTCATTGTTGAAAGTACCTCCTTTATGATTGCCGCCGGAGTGGACGCTCCTGCGGTGACACCTACCCTGCCGTACCTGCCAAGATCGATATTTTTTAATTCCGAGGCGGTCTCGATAAGATAGGTCGGACAGCAGTTTTCGCAAACGGCCTTCAACTTCGCCGTATTGGAACTTTGCCGCCCTCCTACTATGATCATAGCGTCGCATTCGCAAGCCAGTCTGACAGCTTCCTCCTGCCGCTCATTAGTAGCATTACATATTGTATCAAATATTAAAGCGTTTGTATAGTGTTTTTTTATTTTTTTTAAACATTTTTCCCAAACAACCGTGTTAAATGTCGTTTGAGCAACAAAAATCAGTTTTTTACCGTCAAATTCTTTCGATTTCGATATTATTTCATCAAGCTCAGCCTCGTTTTTGAATACAAGGGACTTGCCGAGGCAGTAGCTCCTGATGCCCTGGACCTCCGGATGGGCGGTGTCTCCCGCGATTATCACCACTGTGTTCTCATCGGAATTTTCCGTGACCGTCCTGTGTATCTTTTTGACAAAGGGACAGGTGGCGTCGCAGTAATCAACATTCATCCCGTCGAGCCTTTCGACGACATCCCTCTCGACCCCGTGGGTTCTGATAACAAGGCGGCAGCCCGGCGGCACGTCCTCAGGCCTTTCTACTATAACGACTCCCCTGCTTCTGAGGTCGTCGATCACCTGGGGATTGTGTATGATCGGGCCGAGGGTGCAGACCCTTTCTCCCCTGTCCAGCATGGAATATATCATGTCGACGGCTCTGTTCACCCCGAAGCAGAAGCCGGCCGATTTTGCAAGCTCAACCCTCATGGCCTAACTCCCACAGACCTGTGATCCTGTCCATAACTATTGCGGCGGAGCTTCTGAGATCCTTCATCTTTTTCGAGCCTTCATCTATCTCAAGCTCATCGTACTTTATCGGCTCGCCGTATCTGACGGTGAGCTTTGTCCCTTTTTTTGCATCGGAGTCCGTAAATATGGAGACAGGGACGACGTCGCATTTACACTCCCTCGCGATATAGCAGACTCCGCCCTTCGCGGCGTGCGGCCTGAAATCATGCGATCGGGTGCCCTCGGGGAAGATCCCGAGCGCGTCTCCCTTTTTCACTATCCCGGCAGCGTAATCCACGGCCTTGAAATCGAACTTGCTCCTGTCCACCGGGAAGGCGTAAAGCTGGGACAGGAACCATCCCGAAAGCTTGTTGTCGAACAGCTCGCGCTTTGACATAAAGTGCATCCTGCGCGAACAGCCGGCGGCAACTATCAACGGGTCAAGCGCGGTTATATGGTTGGCGGCGAGTATTATGCCGCCCTGCTCCGGTACGTTCCCGGCGCCGATATAGTTTATTTTATACATGGACTTTATAATCGCAACGGCAAGCGGCTTCAAGGTGCCGTAGAGCGGTCTTTCCCTGTCGTTTTCATAATCAAAAGCATAGGGCTTCGATGCGGCGGCAAATCCGATCATTTTACATTTTCTCCTTTACAATCTCAATAATCCTGTCCGCAGTCTGTTCAAGATCAAGCTCTCCGTTATCAAGATAGACCGCGTCCCCGGCGCAGGTAAGGGGCGCCGTTTTTCTATGGGTGTCCTGATAATCCCTCTTGTTGATATCATCGAGAACGGTCTGTCTGTCGGCCGTCTCGCCCTTCTTTATGAGCTCCTTCAGACGTCTGTCGGCTCTCGCCTCGGGAGACGCGGTGAGGAAGATCTTTACCTCGGCGTCCGGAAGCACGACAGTGCCGATATCCCTGCCGTCCATGATACAGTCGTTATGCGCGGCTATTCCGCGCTGAAGCTCAAACAGGAAGTCCCTGACCTCCGGGATTGCGGAGACGTTCGACGCGCCCATGGAGGCCTCCGGCGTCCTTATGGCATCGCTCACGTCCTCCCCGTTCAGAAAGACTCTCTGCGCGCCGTCGATGAATTTCAGCTCAATTGAAATACTGCCGAGAGTGTTGACCACGCTTTCTTCATCACGGGTATCAAGACCCCTGCGTATCGAATACAGACCGACTGCTCTGTAGAGCGCGCCGGTATCGACATAGATGAAGCCCAGCTTTCCTGCGGCAAGCTTTGCCGCGCTGCTTTTCCCCGCTCCGGCGGGGCCGTCTATCGCCACGTTAAATGCCATAACTACCTCCGTTATACGCTTTTGCCGGCAAGTCTGCCCGTCGCAAACGCTATCTGTAAATTGAAGCCTCCGGTATAGGCGTCTACGTCGATCACCTCACCGGCGAAGAAGAGTCCCTTCACAAGCTTTGATCCCATTGTCTTGGGGTCGATCTCCGACGTTTTGACGCCGCCGGACGTGATTATCGCCTCGTCGATCGGCCTGAAGCCGGTCACGGTAAGCTTTAGATCCTTGAGCAGCTCCGCAAAGCGCCGGCGCTCCTTCTTTGTAAGCTGGTTCACCTTTTCCGACGGGTCTATCCCGCTGAGCCTGACCGCGACGGGTATCAGCTTGCGCGGGAGCAGAGCCCCGAGCGAATTTATAAAATCACGGTTGAGATTCTCCGAAAAATCCCTGAGCAGCCTCGCGTCAAGCTGTTCGGGCGTCAGGGCGGGCTTAAGGTCGATATGAATCACATATCTGCCGGAGCTCATGTCCCTGAGGTGCGAGCTTGCGGAGAGTATCATGGGGCCGGAGACCCCGAAGTGGGTAAAGAGCATCTCCCCGAAATCCTCATAAACTGTTTTGCCGTTTTTCGCGGTATCCGTTATCTTTATCGCTACGTTTTTCAGCGACAGTCCCATCAGCGTGGAGCAGAAGCCCTCATGCACGGTGAGCGGAACAAGGGACGGCTTCGGCTCGATCACCGTGTGGCCCGCCTGCATCGCGAGGTTATAGCCGTCGCCGGTAGAGCCGGTACGCGGATAGGATTTTCCTCCGGTGGCTATTATCACCCTGTCGGCAGGATACCTCTCGCCCTCAAACGTTACGGCTCCCCCGATCTCTCCGTCTTCGATGATAAGCTCCTTCGCCCTGCCTCTGACTATGCGCGCAAAGTCCCCTGTGGCGTACTCCACCATCGCGTCGACGATATCGGACGCCCTGTCCGAAACAGGGAAGACCCTGTTTCCCCTTTCGCACTTGAGAGGCACGCCCATATCCTCGATAAGCTCTATCGTGTCGCGCGGCATAAAGCCGGAGAAAGCCGAATAGAGAAACCTGCCGTTCACGGGAACATTGGCTATCAGCTCAGAGAGCTCATTGCAATTATTAGTCACATTGCATCTGCCTTTGCCGGTGATCATCAGTTTTCTGCCCGGTTTTTCGTTCCTCTCGAGAACCGTGACTCTGTGCCCGGCCGCCGACGCGGTCCCCGCAGCCATAAGCCCCGAGGCTCCGGCTCCGATGATCAATACATTAGCCATACTATACCCGTCCCTTTCTGTTTAATGATTATTTTATAACACTTTGCGAAAAATTGCAAGATAATTGATTGACTTTTAATCGCGATAATTGTATACTTTTTAAAATGATATTCGGAGGTTTTCAGAATGAGTTCAGCTTCACAAACCCTTTGGTATAAACACCCGGCAAAGAGCTACACCGAGGCTCTCCCCATAGGCAACGGCAGTCTGGGCGCCATGGTTTTCGGCGGCGTCGAGGATGAGACCGTCGGCCTGAATCTCGACACCCTGTGGTCAGGATATGCAAGGAGCTACACGGTTGACGACAAGCGCGAAAGCTTTGCCGAAACGCGGAGACTGACAAAGGAGGGCAAGCTCCTTGAGGCGTTTGACTACGCCACGAAGCATATGACCGGCGACCGCTGTCAGGCCTACCTCCAGCTCGGGAGACTGAAAATATCCTCGAGAGTGCACATCTGCGCAAAAAAGTACAGGCGCCGTCTTGACCTGACCACGGCAGTGACCGACTGCGCTTTCGAAACGGGCGACACCGAATACACCCGTGAGGCCTTCGCCTCTTTCCCCGACAAGGTCATAGCTTTGAAAATGACCTCTCAGGGCAAAAAGAAGCTCGATTTTACCGTCACACTCAACAGCGACCTCAGATACGATGTTTCCACCGACGCTTCCACCCTTACTCTGAGCGGACTGTGTCCCTCGGCGATAACAGAGACGGACGGCGAACCGGTCATTGAGTATTTTGACGGAGAAAAAAGAGGTATAGATTTCACCTGTATGTTCCGCGTCGTCACGGACGGCAGCGTAAAGACGGACAAAAAGCATATCCATATCTCCGAAGCCTCCGAGGCAATGATCTATCTCACGGCCGAGAGCTGCTTTGAGGATCCCCACACAGCCCCCTGTCTTTCAAAAAAGGATCACCGCGGGATCTGCGCCGCAAGGCTCGAAGCCGCAGTCAAAAAGGGCTATGAAGCCGTAAAGGCGGAGCATATTGCCGACTATACACAGTTTTACAACAGGGTCACGATAGACCTCGGCAAGGGCAAAAAGGAAAACGTCCCGACAAACAGAAGGCTCATAGAATTCCTTCATAACAAGCGCAACGACAACGATCTTTACGCCCTGCTCTTCAATTTCGGCAGGTATCTCACCATTGCCGCCTCCAGAGAGGGCTCGCAGCCGATGAATCTGCAGGGTATATGGACCTTCACCGTGCTCTCGCCGTGGAACGCCAACTACACTACAAACATCAACACTGAGATGAATTACTGGCCGACCCTCGTCTGCTCGATGCCGGAGATGTATCAGCCGCTGATAAAGTTCATGGAGGAGCTCGCCGACGAGGGCAGAGAGACCGCCGAAAAATACTACGGTGCGCGCGGCTTCTGCTGCCACCACAACACCGACCTGTGGAGGATAACCACCGCCGCGCCGGGCAATCCTGTCTGGTCGTTCTGGCCGATGGCGGGCGCCTGGCTCTGCCGCAATCTTTATGAGCACTACGAATACACCGGCGACACAGAGTATCTGAAAAACACCGCTTACCCGATAATGAGGGAGGCCGCGCTCTTCTGCCTTGATATGCTCGACGAGGATGAAGACGGCTATCTGATGATAACTCCCTCCACCTCGCCGGAGAACAACTTCCTGATCGGCAGGGAGGACTGCCCCATCAGCAGAACCACCTATATGACCATGGGTATCACCCGCGACCTGTTCAAAAACACGCTGACAGCCGCAGAGATACTCAGGATCGGCGACGAAGTCACCGAGGGCATCAAGGCGGTTTACGACAAGCTGCTGCCCTACCGCGTCGGCTCAAAGGGCCAGCTGCTCGAATGGTATGACGAGGTCAAGGAGGCCGAGCCGCATCACAGGCACGTGTCCCACCTCTATTCCCTCTTCCCGGCTGATCTTATAAACGTCAGGGACACGCCTGAGCTCGCCGCCGCCTGCCGCAGAACGCTTGAGCTGCGTGGTGACGGAGGAACCGGCTGGAGCCTCGGCTGGAAGATCAATTTCTGGGCAAGGCTCTGCGACAAGGACAAGGTCATCAAGCTGATAAACAATCAGCTCAGATACATAAAGCCCAATGCGCGCCCCGGACGCGGAGGCACTTACCCGAATATGTTCGACGCGCATCCCCCGTTCCAGATCGACGGCAACTTCGGCGCGGTCAGCGGTATAGCGCAGGCGCTTATGCAGTCCTACGGCAACAGGATACACATCCTTCCCGCTCTGCCGGACGGCTGGAGCACCGGCCATATCCACGGTCTGACGGCGAAGGGCAACGTCAGGGTCAACATCGACTGGGAGAACGGCAGGCTAACGCGCCTGACGCTGAAGGGCAAGGGCAAATTCGAAATCATTTACGGCGAAAAAACCGTCGAGGTCACACTCGACGGCAGTGAAAAGGAAATCAGCATATGACGGTTGCCGATCTTTACGACTTTGATAAAACGGTTTTCAGGGGAGAATCGGGATGTGAATTCTATCTTTTCTGCCTGAGAAAGAACCCGGGGATAATCAGATTCTTCCCCGGCCAGCTCTGGTATGTTATCAGATATTTTTTGTTCAAGAGCATACCTATGGCCGTGATGAAGGAGAAGATATACTGCTTTCTGCCGGCGATCGACGGGGAAAGGATGGCTGAACTCTTCTGGGAGAAGAACGCCGGCAGGATGTGCGACTGGTTCCGCCCTGCCGAGAACGACGTCCAAACAGTGATCTGCTCCGCCTCCCCCGAGTTCCAGATAAAGCCGATCTGCGACAGGCTCGGAGTACACAGGATCGTCGCCACGGACATAGACGTCCGAACCGGAAAGATATCCGGCAAGAACTGCAAGGGCGACGAAAAGGTAAAAAGACTCGCCGAGCGGCTGCCGGAATATGAATTCCGCGACGCCTACAGCGATAACCTCCGCTCCGACGCCGGTATGCTCTCCCTCGCCAAAAGA
>JAFSXA010000186.1 GCA_017450135.1 Clostridia bacterium
ACTACTGCAAAGCCTCAGCAGCCCACTACAACAAAGAAACCGGAGACGCCTACGACTACAAAGCAGGATATCAGAAGCATCCTTGTAAAGAACAGGCAGTATGCGGACAATTCGGCGTTCACTCCCGATCCCGCTCTCAGGAATCTTTGGACGTGCAAAATATATCTCAGTTCGCATTACAACGGCAAATACCTGATGATCCAGCTCTGGAAGGGCAGCTACGGCTCCGACAAGGTCGGATGCGAGATGGGCCTGTTCAGCGCTCCCGTGAACGAGACGAATGAGAAGCTGTTTGAAAAGAATCCCGATGAGATCAAGTTCAGCCGTGCGACTGACGAGGCGACAGATATGAAGATCGTCCTGTACAGCGGCTCGGAAAAGCTGACTCAGGCCTCAATAGAGAACGGCACCTGGGTATACGCCCTGACGGACGGCAGCTCAAGCTCCGATTTGAGAATGGTGTGCACCATGCCGTCGCTTACGAAGAAATTGACCTTGGCAATTGCCGACGCCCTGGCGGAGAAGGGCTTTGACAACGACGGTACCGGTAAGAGCGCCGACGAGCTCAAAAGATCCTACAGCGTATCCGAAAGCGAAAAATCCATAGCTTTTTCATGGTAACAAGGTCATAATTTGTGTTTTTCGTACCCTAAAGCTATATATTTTGCGTAAAAGCTTGACTTTTGAATTCTTATGAGTTAAAATAAATTTGATTATAATACCTTAAGGAAGGGGATATTTAAATGAAAAAGTTTCTGGTAATTCTTTTGGCTGCCGTGATCTGCGCGACTGCGGCGTACAGTGTGGTTGCTGTTGAAAATGACGAGGCCGAGCAGCCGACTGCTGCTGCAGAGGATCAGGATACCGCCATTGAAGAGGTTGTCGAAAAGCTCAAGGATGACAACACTGCGGCCGATATTGCAGGCAAGATCAACGACGCGCTTGAAAACGGCGCGGCAGAGGAGGATATACTCTCGCTTGTAGACACCTTCGGAACCTATGTTTCCGACAGATCGGGTGTTGATATTTCCGCCCTCAAGTCCGCAGCCGCAAGGCGCGATCTTCTCAGCAAGTTCCTTGTTGACGCGGGCGTCGATCCCGACAAGCTCTCTGAGGCTATTTCCAGCGCCCAGGACGCTTTCTCAAGCTCCTCGTCGTCATCATACTCCGACGGCAGCGACGCCGATTATAGCAGTTCGACCGTAACGACCGGCACCGAGGATTCAGCGAGCTATTCCGAGATGGTTGAGGCCATAACCATTCCCGATACGGATTTCAGAGGCTGATTTAGTTTTGTCGGCTGATACAAAAGAAGTATATTATTAATGATTCATGGTGCAGAATTTGCTTTCTGCACCATAGTGTTTTTTCTGAAGTTTTCGGTCGGACTTTCGTTTTTTATCTGCAAAATTAAATAATAGTTCACAAATACCGGCTTCGGCTGTGATAGAATATTCAGTGCTTACCGGTCAGGTTCATCAGCGGTTGAGGCGGTACCGTCGCCGACGGTCGGCCGCGATACGTCCTCATCGTCCACAAACCTTTTCAGCGTGGGCTTGTCGCTTGTGTTTATGACATCCGACTCTCCGCATATGATGAAGGTCTTGCTTCCGGCAACGTCCACAAAAATAATTATTCTGTCTCCGATCGGGGAGCTGCCGTCTTTTTCGGCTGTTTTTACCGCCTTTACGCTGTCGGCGTAAGCCTCTCCTGTAAGCGCTGACGTAAACTCGGCGCAGGCAGTTTCGGCGTATTTCAGATTTTTCACAGTGGTTATCACTGCGCGGAAAACCACATAGTTCGTATCAGCGTAGAGTCTTATCATTGTACCTGCCTCGGGTACGGCGGAGTATACAAGCTCTGTGCTTCTGCTCAGTGTGAAGCTGTCCTCGGAATATGCTCTGCCGTATTCATCGTTGACCGCTTCCAGCAGCTCCGATACGCTGCTGCCGCCCTCGACAGCGCAGGAGGCCAGTGTCAGCAGTGCGGCCAACACCGTTATAATTTTTAAATATCTCATATCCATCACCGTTCAATATATATGAAGACGGTCTTCAATTTAAGATAAAGAGAGGTCATATCATGGCTGAAAAAACAAAGAACAAGAATAAATGGAAGATAATAACGGCGGCAGTGCTCGTGCTGCTTGTCGCGGCGGGAGTCCTGTATTCCGTATTCAAGCCCGAGGAGAAGCTAACGGTGGTCACGGTTCCGGCACAGAGGGGAGATATCAGCGAGACCCTCGATACCACCGGCACGGTCGCTCCGAAATCGAGCGGAGTATTCTCCATGGTCGATGGGGTCACACCGACGGCCGTAAACGTTAAGGTCGGAGATATAGTAAACGCCGGTGACACCGTCGCCACCTTCAATACCGATGAGCTGGATAAGGCTCTCGATGAGAAGGAAAGAATATATGAGCAGGCTCACGCGGCGTATGTCAGCGCCGTGAAATCGTCCGAGAGTGCGAAGAAGAATACCGCCGAGCTTCAGAAGCAGATCGCCGAGCTTGAAAGAAAAACCGAGGAGCTGAAAAACGCCGAAAAGACTTCGTCTGCCTCGTCGGATTCAAAACAGGCGAGCGCGAAGCCCGTCGACAGCGGAGTTAAGATATCAGACAGGCTTGTTAAGAGGTTCAGAAGTATCGCCAAGCTTTTCGGCGTGGAATACAGTGAGGAAAAGGCGAGGTCGGTGCTCGAGAATATGCTGTCAAACGGCACCGGTCTTTCGGGTATCAGCTCGATGCTTGACAACCTCAGCTCGATAGCCGATTATTCCGGCAGCTTTGACATGAGTGCATTCGGGGATATGTCCGCCTCCTCCGCCGTGATGTCGGCGGAGCTGCAGCTCGCGCAGCTCAAGGCTCAGCTTGCAGCCGAGGAATTCAAATCGGGCGAGGCATATATTTCCACCTGCAAAATGATTTCCGACCGTGCTTATTCAGCTTATAAAGAGGCTCTCAACCAGTCCGGAGATATGAAGAACGGCTGGAAAGCCGAGAGCAGGGGGATAGTCAGCGCTGTCAATATCACTGCCGGACGGAAGAGCGTGAACGGATCCGCGGAACAGGGGCAGTCCCTCGATATCAGCTCGATCCTGTCCTCTGCGGCTTCGGGCTCCGACGTTTCAACGATGCTTGACAGACTGTTTTCAACCGGTGATACGGCGATAAAAATTGAGTACTATCCGCTTGTGGCCGATATTTCTCTGAGCAAATATGACGTACTCAAGGTTCGTCAGGATCAGGATGTCACTGTCAAGTCAGCCTCCGGAGTCGAGTTTCCCGGCAAGGTGTCCTACGTCGGTGCGGTTGCCGATACATCCTCCGGCTCGATAAACCTCGGCTCGCTCGTCGGCTCCACAGGAGCGACCGCGTCCGTTCCGGCCCAGGTCACGATCAACGGGGCGGACAGATCGGTCATCATCGGAACCGATATAGACATCTCCATAGTCACCGGCACTCAGGAGAACGTTATCCTTGTCCCGGTCGAGGCCGTCTGCATAGAGGGCAGCGACGTCTTCGTATACAAGTTTGATGAGAAAACCTCCACGGCGGTCAGGAAAGATATTGAGATAGGTATCTCGGATGATAAGAATTACAGCGTGATCTCGGGAGTTTCCGAAACCGACGTGCTTATAAAGAATACGACCGGGCTTGAGGACGGCGTCAAGGTAAAGGCCGGAAAATAACTTTTTAACGGGGGAGAGTCCGTGGATATCAGGGAAAACATCAGAATAGCGGTATTCAGCATCAGGACCAATATGCTGCGCTCTGTCCTGACCATGCTCGGTATCATAATCGGCGTTGCCTCCGTCATATCGATAATCACCATCGGCAACGGCGGCCGGGACTATATAGTCGGTATGATCGAGGATATGGGCTCGAACAGCATACAGATATCAGTCAACGCTTCGCGCGCGACCGATTCGGATTACCTTACACAGGATGACGTGGATGCGCTGAGCCGTCTTGAAAACGTAAAGTACTGCTCGCCCTTTGATTTTTCCATGGGCTATGCACAGGCCGGGAAAAAGAGCGGATATACCCTTACGCTCTGCGGCAACGAAAATCTGATGGTGATAAACGATATGACTGTCAAGCACGGCAGGATATGGAGCGCCGACGAGTATAAGCAGTCGAAGCGCGTCTGCATTGTCAGTACGTTGACCGCCGTCAATTATTTCGGGTACGAAAACTGCGTGGGCGAGAGCCTGAATTACACTGTGAACAATCAGACCGTGTCGCTCAAGATAATAGGTGTGGTCGATATGACCCAGTACATGGCGGGCTCCGACGACCGCATGAATTCGTCCCTCGAATCCTTCGGTATCAGCGCGAACAGCTCGGCAAACATGGGATTGATCGGGATCCCGTCCACCCTTAACAGCAGGCTCCGCGGCTACGATTCCCACTATTCTTCCATCTATATCGACGCCGAGGACGACAGAGAGCTTGAGACCACGGGAACCTCCGCCCTGAATATTATCAAAACCAGGCATTCCAATTTCAGCGACGATATGTACGTCATGAGCATCATGGCGAATTATATAGATCTCCTTGACTCGGTCATCAGCATATTCACCACGTTTATTGCCGCCGTCAGCGCCATATCCCTGCTTGTCGGAGGAATAGGCGTTATGAACATCATGCTCGTCTCCGTCACCGAGAGGACGCGCGAGATAGGCATCAGGAAGGCTCTCGGAGCCAGAACGTCGACAATAATGCTGCAATTCCTGACGGAGTCGGTCATCCTGTGCGTCATAGGCGGACTGGCGGGTCTGCTGCTCGGGGTCGGAGGCGCGTGGGCGGTCGCCGCCTATATCGACATACCGATCTCTGTCAAGTTCTCAACAATAGCGATAGCCATAGGCTTTTCGAGCGCGATCGGTATCTTCTTCGGCATCTATCCGGCAAGACGGGCAGCCAGAATGACGCCGATAGAGGCTCTCCGACGCGAATGAATCAAATAATACTCATGAATGTGGTGCGGATTTATCTGCACCATGTTTTTTATAATGTCGCATTTTTGTGAAAATTTTCCGCTTATTATTACATACTGAGCATAAAACGCCCGATCCTGCACAAAATATATTCTGATTATAATTTAAGGAGAAAAGAAATGTGCGGAATTATGGGTTACGCCGGCGATAAGGAAGCCGCGGATATTATAATAGACGGACTGGAGAACCTCGAATACCGTGGCTATGATTCGGCGGGGCTGGCGGTCAACGACAACGGAGATATCAAAACGGCAAAGACGGTCGGGAGCCCCTCCGGACTGCGGCCGACTGCCTCCGGGATCAAGGGACGCGTCGGCATAGGACATACAAGGTGGGCGACCCACGGCGCCGCCTCGCTTGAAAACGCGCATCCCCACGCAAGCGTCAGCGGTATGTTTTCGGTCGTCCATAACGGTATAATAGAGAATTATGAGGAGCTCAGATCGGGGCTTGAGGCTCAGGGCGTTGTTTTCAGAAGTGAGACGGATACCGAGGTGATAGCCCATCTGCTTGAAAAGCATTACAAGGGCGATCTCAAGGGCGCGGTGAGGGAGGTCCTGCCTCTGCTCAGCGGCTCGTACGCCCTCGGCATCCTCTGCGAGGATTATCCTGACGTGATAGTCTGCGCCAAGCTTTCAAGCCCTCTGTTTGCCGGGACTGTCGGTGAATGCGGATATCTGGCGAGCGACGTGTCCGTCCTCTCGGGCAGGTGCACGCGGATATACAGGCTGAACGACGGTGAGATCGGCTTCCTGAAGGCGGGCAGCTTTAAAGTTTTTGATTCCGACGGCTGCCGCCTGAGAAAGACGGAGATAAAGATACGGTCATTGAGCATGGACGCCGACAGGGCAGGCTACAGGCATTATATGCTCAAGGAGATATATGAACAGCCGGCCGCCGTCAGAAGAACTCTCGCCGGTATCATCTCAGGCGAACACAGGATAAAGCCCGGCTTCCTGAAGATGAGCGACCGCGAGATTAAAGGCATAAACAAGGTAAGGTTTGTGGCGTGCGGCTCCGCCTATCATGTTGGGCTTGTCGGCGCCTACGTTACGGAGAGGTTGTTTAAACGCAGCTCAGAGGCCTGCATAGCCTCGGAGTTCAGATATATGCATCCATGTATGGACGAGTCCACTCTGGTGGTCATAATCAGTCAGAGCGGAGAGACAGCTGATACCCTTGCGGCTATGCGCCTTGCTCAGAGCGAGGGAGTGAAGGTCGTGTCGATAGTGAATGTCGAGAGCAGCACGATAGCCATGGAGAGCGATAAACTGATAATGACGAGGGCTGACAGGGAGATAGCTGTCGCCACCACCAAGGCTTATTCGGCTCAGCTTGCGGCGGTGTACGCCCTTGTTATATATCTTGCGGAGCGCTCCGGTGAGCTGGATAAAAGGGAGGCGGCGCGGCTTTTACGGGGCCTTATGGAAATACCCGACAAGCAGGAGAGGATACTCTCCTCCGGATTTGATTACTCCTCCGTTACCGACAGGCTGATATCCTCCGGCTACGTGTGCTTTATTGGAAGGGGACTCGATTATTGCTCGGCTCTGGAGGCCTCCCTTAAGCTAAAGGAGGTCAGCTATATACGCTGTGAGGCGTATGCGGCAGGCGAGTTAAAGCACGGCACAATATCCCTCGTCGATAAAAACAGTCTTATAATTGCGCTCGGCTGCTGCAGCGGGCTCAGAGCCAAGACCCTTGCCAACGTAAAGGAGACTCAGGCGCGCGGAGCCGGCGTTATATATATCACCGGCGGGGATGACGACGACGCTTATGAAAATGTGATTAGGATACCGCGCTGTGAGGATATTTTTTATCCGTTGCTGGAAATAATACCGATGCAGCTTTCCGCCTACCATACCGCCCTGAAGCTCGGCAGGGAGATAGATAAGCCGAGGAATCTTGCAAAAAGCGTCACGGTCGAATGAGAATTATTAAATTTTTTGAAAAATATGTAAAACTGCAAAATCTGTGATATAATGACGGTAACGGATCGAAGCTTTGACAGGATACGAAAGGAGAACCGTATGTTTGTTATGTTGAAAAGATTTGCAGCGCTGCTTAACGCCCTGCTGATCGTTATCGTCGGAAACTGGAACGTAGGCTACACCCTGCGCTATAAGGATTTCACCGATGAAGTCAGCTTTGCCTCAGTTAGCGCCGACGATCTTAAGGTGACCGATGAGGAAAAGCAGAGAGCTCGTGAGTGGTACAAGGAAAACGTGCTTTACGCCGGTTCCAACGGCAAGGCTCCCGCCTACACGTTCAGCGTCGGAGGAATACCGCTCAAAAGATCTCTGGACAAATGGAGCTTTTCAGTCGGTAAGAGCAGCGCCAAGGGCGAGTATCACCGCGGCGGTGTGACCGATTTCATTACCCTGAGCAATAAGAAGAACGGCATTCGCGCCGAGGTGGAGGCGACCTTCTACGAGGATAGCGCCGCCTGCGAATGGACGGTGAAGCTCATGAACACTGGTGAAAAGCGTTCGCGTGTAATATCTGATTTTCAGGCGATCGAGGCGTCATTGCCCGTAAGTAAAGCGGATATCTATATGACCCGCGGCAGCGACGACGAACCGGATGATTTTACCATGCTTAAAGCGAAGCATCCGCGCATCGGCGTGGAGCTTATCTGCACAGAGGGCAGAGGTACGGCTGAGTATCTTCCTTATTTCAATCTCAGCGGCGAGAACGGCGGTGTTGTTGTCGCAGGCGGCTGGTCTGGTCTATGGTCGGCAGGTATCACCGGCGGCAAAAACAGGGCTGACGTCAGATTCGGCCAGGCGAGGCTCAGAGGTTATCTTGAGCCGGGCGAGAGCATACGTTCACCGCTCGTAAGCGTATTGTTCTATGGCGGCAGCGAGCCGACTGAGGGCTTTAACGCCTTTCGTTCGTGGATGACGGATTCCGTCATGCCCGAGGGTTCTTCCAGTGTGGTAAACTGCATGGACGTGTTCTTTGTCAGCAGTACGCGCACGGCCGGGGAGATGCTCCGCGATATAAACGCTCTCCCGGCGGACGTGACGGAAAAACTGGATTATCTTTGGATGGACGCCGGCTGGTACTGCAGCGGAAGCGGAGACAACGAGACATGGAGCAACTGTGTTGGGAATTGGGTGGTTCCCGAAAACCGCTTTCCGGACGGAATAAAGGCGATTTCGGACAGAGCCGCCGAATTTGGGGCGGGTCTGCTGCTCTGGTATGAGCCGGAGCGCGTCAACCCCGGAACTATAATGGAAAATGCCGGACGGGAGCATGACGGCTGGCTCGTCTATCCAACAGGCAGCGACAATGAAGAGAATATAATGTGGAATCTCGGCAATAGTGGCGCGTGCGAGTGGCTGATCAAATATATTTCCGATTCGCTGATAGAAAACGGCGTGTCCGTATACCGTCAGGATTTCAATTACGACCCGGCGCATTACTGGCGCACCGCTGACAGAAAGCTCTATGGCGGACGCGCAGGCTTTGCGGAAAATTTCTATATGACAGGTTTATACGCCTATCTTGACGGGCTGCTCGAGGCCGTTCCGGGGCTCGTGATCGACAACTGCGCGAGCGGCGGCAGACGGCTGGATCTTGAAATGTGCAGACGCGGTGTACCTATGTGGCGCAGCGATTATAACTGCGACCAGACCCGTCCTGACCTGCTGAATGCCACTCAGGCTCAGACCTACGGACTCTCCTTCTGGCTCCCTGTCAGCGGAACCTTCTCAAATTTTTCCACCGAGTATGCGGCGAGAACCAGCATAATACCAATGCTTCAGGTTCCCATGGTGACCACTGCGGCTGACCTCAATGTTTATCGCAGCGAGAGGGAGGCTCAGCTTAAAAACTTTTTCCCGCTCTCCTTCGGCGGCACGGATGAAAAGGGCATAACGGCCATGCAGTATGGTGACGAGCAGTCAGGCTGCGCGCTTATCTATAAGCATTCCAAGGCGGAGCCGGGAGCATTTGACGTTTATTTCAGCGGACTTTCGCCTGACGCTCTTTATACCGTGACGGATATTGATTCCCCGGACAGGGAGGTTATCCTCAGCGGTGAGAGGCTGATGGACGGAGAATACTCTGTAACTCTCTGCGAGGGCGAAAAAGCATATGTTATTAGATATGCACCGGCAGCAGAATAAGCACTAAAACAGTAAAACCGTCTGTGACATTTTCCACAGACGGTTTTTCAGTAATATGAGTATTTATCTTGACTGGAATATGCTTTCAAGACCTATTGCGTAGTTGAATATATATTCTCTGTCAAGCTCGGTAACGACGTCGTCGAAGCTGACGTCGGCGGCAAATTTTATATTGTCCTCATATGCCGTGGGATCGTCGAGGATGCAGGACAGGACAACAGCGTCACAGCCGTCCGCTATTGTGTCTCCGTTCAAGTCGCCGAAGATTATCACCTGATAGCTCCTGTAGAGCTCGCCCGATTTTTTGTAAATATTGAGTACCGAGCCTGTTCCGTAGCCGATTGCCGTCCTGACGAGCAGCATTGTTCCGGTACCGGGGGTCACGGTAACATAATTCGTGATGTCGGTATACCTCTCGTCGAGGCCGTAAATATACCCTCTGTTGTTATCGAGCGTGCACGAGGTGGAATAGTTCACATTGATCTCCGGCTTGACTGCGCCGTATTCGAGCAGCTCGACCGCGTCGAGTATCTTGAAGGTGGCGGTGCAGCCCGGATCAACGGTTTGATTGGACGTGACTGTACGCGTGGGCGAATTTCTCACCGCCGCATATAGCTGAGCATTCGTCACGGTCGGATAGATCGAGAGATAGAGAGCCGCGCAGGCGGCAACAAGCGGAGTCGCCTGCGAGGTGCCGCTCATGGCGCCTATACCGGATCCGGCGACGCAGCCGACGATTGCGACTCCGGGCGCGGCAACGTCGTAAAAGCCGCCGAGGTTGTCATAATTTGAGAACACGGATAGCTGGGTCGGATCGGTTTTATCTATAGCCATAACTCCGATACAGTTGGAATCCGCGCCCGGGTAAGACGGATTCGTTGTGGTGGGCATACCGTAATTCATACCTGCGTCTTCGTTGTAAATTCCGTTGCCTGCGGAGGCGAAGATCGCTACGCCTGCGTTGTAAGTCTTCTGAACCTGCTCGCGTAAAGCCTTTGAATATACAGTTGAGCCGAGGGACATATTGACGATATC
>JAFSXA010000187.1 GCA_017450135.1 Clostridia bacterium
ACACCCATCATATTGCCCTGCATCATCATCTCTGCAATATGATCCGACGAGCTGTCCGCCATAGTGTTCATCTGCACGCTGCCCCAGAGACACGCCTGCGAAACAGGACCCTTATCTCTCGGTATCTCATCCTCTGCGGAGAGCAGCTCCGTTGCCTCGGAGGCTATGTCGGTATACTGAGCGTGCTGCTTGAGTATGGCGTCGCGAAGCTCGGCGTCGTCGGTCTTTTTGCTGACGTAGGATATGGAATCATACCCCATTTTTGCGTTCTGATATATTTTGGTAAGAAATTCGGAATTTCTGTTCATAATTAATCCCTCCGCGTTTAGTTTACACGGAGGGATAGTTTTTATTCAAATATGAAGTCGGTACCGTCGAATTTGCAGGTATATTTTTCGCCGGCCTTTATTCTGCCCTCAAGCATCTCCTCGCTCAGCTTATCCTCTATTTTGGACTGTATCGCCCTGCGCAGGGGTCTCGCGCCGTAGACGGGGTCGAAGCCCTCATTTGCTATCTGCTCGACCGTGCTGTCGTCAAAGCTCAGCTCGATATCCATATCCTTGATGCGGTCAGAGAGAGTTTTGAGCATCCTGCGCGCGATCTCTTTAATATCGTCCTTTTTGAGCTGTTCAAAGACGATGATATCGTCCACTCTGTTCAGGAATTCCGGACGGAAGCACTTTTTCAGCTCGCCCATGACCGCCTCGCGTATGCGCGTCTGATCCATGACCTCGTTGTTCTCGCTTCCGCTGAATCCGAGGGAGCCGCTGCCGGAGCTGATGAGCTTGGCGCCGACGTTGGAGGTCATGATTATGATGCAGTTCTTGAAGTCGACCTTGCGCCCCTGCGAATCCGTAAGAACGCCGTCGTCAAGGATCTGGAGCATGATGTTGAACACGTCCGGATGAGCCTTTTCTATCTCGTCAAAGAGGATGACGCTGTACGGCTTTCTGCGCACCTTTTCGGTGAGCTGCCCGCCCTCGTCATAGCCGACGTAGCCCGGAGGCGAGCCGACGAGCTTGGAGACCGTGTGCTTCTCCATAAACTCGGACATATCGAGCCTTATCATGGCGTTCTCGTCGCCGAACATTGTCTGCGCAAGGGTCTTGCACAGCTCCGTCTTGCCCACGCCCGTGGGGCCGAGGAAGATGAAGGAGCCGGTCGGCCTGCGCGGATCCTTGAGCCCTACTCTGCCGCGGCGTATCGCCCTCGCGACTGCGCTGACAGCCTGATCCTGGCCCACTATCCTGCGGTGAAGCTCGTCCTCCATGTGCAGGAGCCTTTCGCTCTCCTCCTGTGTGAGCTGAACGACCGGGATGTGCGTCCATTCGGATACGATGGCGGCAATCTCCTCGGGGGTGACGACTCCGTTTGTCTCGGTGTTCTTCTTGCTCCAGAGCTCTTTTTCCTCTGCGAGAGCTGCGTTGAGCTCCTTTTCCTCGTCGCGGAGGGTCGCGGCGCGTTCAAAATCCTGGCTGTTGATCGCCGCCGCCTTTTCCTCGCCGATGCGCTTGATTTTATCCTCAAGCTCTTTGATATCCTCGGGCGGAGTATAGGCGCGCAGTCTGACCTTTGAGGCCGCCTCGTCGATGAGGTCTATGGCTTTGTCGGGCAGGAATCTGTCACCGATATATCTTGCGGACATTTTGACCGCCGCCTCGATCGCCTCGTCTGTGATGTTGACCTTGTGGTGCGCCTCGTATTTGTCGCGGATACCGTGGAGGATCTCAATAGCCTCTTCCTGACTCGGCTCGCCGACTGTTACGGGCTGGAAGCGCCTTTCAAGCGCGGCGTCCTTTTCAATGTTTTTGCGATATTCCTCAATGGTGGTTGCTCCGATTATCTGCACTTCGCCCCTTGCGAGAGCAGGCTTCAGGATGTTTGCGGCGTCGACCGCTCCCTCCGCCGCGCCTGCGCCGATGAGGGTGTGCACCTCGTCAATAAACAGGATTATATTGCCCGCCTTGATGACCTCGTCGAGCGCGGATTTTATTCTTTCCTCAAAATCTCCGCGGTACTTTGTTCCTGCGACCATTCCCGTAAGGTCGAGGGAAACTATCCTCTTTTCCCTGAGCAGCTCCGGAACCTCGCCGGACGCTATTTTAAGCGCGAGGCCTTCGGCTATCGCGGTCTTGCCGACGCCCGGCTCGCCGATGAGGCACGGGTTGTTTTTGGTGCGGCGCGAGAGTATCTGTATAACTCTCTCTATCTCCTTATGTCTGCCGATGACGGGGTCTATCTTGCCCTGACGCGCGTTCTGAGTGAGATCTCTGCCGAACTGGTCGAGCGACGGGGTGGAGCTGTTCGCACCGCCCTTTGTTCCGGGAGCGGCTGAGCCTTCGCCGGAGGCGCCGGAGGCGAGGTTGTTTGTAAGCTCGTCGAGTATCTCAGCCGCGTTGGTGCCGAGATCCTCAAGGATGAGCGCCGCGCAGCAGCTCGGATCCCTGATGAGGGCTATGAGCAGATGCTCCGTGCCGACGTAGACGTGGCCGAGGCTCCTTGCGGCTGTGATAGCCGTCTGGATTATATTCTTGCTTCTGGGTGTCAGATTTTTGTGAGAGAGCATGGTGGGCGTGCCGACGCCGATCTTTGACCTTATAACGTCCGTAACGTCCTGCGCGCTTATGCCCTTCTGTGTGAGCACGGTGTGGGCAATGCTTCCGTCAACGCTCAGCAGACCGAGCAGAAGATGCTCACTGCCGATGTAGGTGTGGCCTAAGCTCTCCGCGCTGCTGATCGCGGCGTTAAGAGCTTCGTTTGCTTTTTGAGTAAAATCGGTGAAGCTGTACATAATTATCATTCCTTTCCCTTCGATTTAAAATGGTTATTTATTGAGTGCTTCTCTGACCCATTGAGCGCGGAGAATGTCTCTCTCACGCGAGTCGAGATTTTTGCCTGTTATCGAATTCATCGTTGCGGGCTGGACCTTGACGGTCAGCTCGTTGAGCTTGGCGATATCCATGTCTATCACTTTGTTTGAAGCTCCCATTCTGACGAGCGATACAAGCTCCATGAATTCCTTGCTGCTCAGGACTCTTGCGCTTTTGAGGATGCCCGCCGCGCGGTATATCTGATCCTCGGTGGCAGGGTTTTCAAGCAGCTTTTTGGCGGCTGTCCGTTCCTGCGAGATGAGCTGCAGGGTTATGGACTGCAGATTGTCGATGGCTGAGTCTTCGGAGATGCCGAGGGTTATCTGATTGCTGAGCTGGTAGATGTCTCCGCCCGGCTCCGTGCCCTCGCCGTAAGCTCCGCGGATTATAAGCCCGAGCTTTGATACGGTCGAGGCGAGCCT
>JAFSXA010000188.1 GCA_017450135.1 Clostridia bacterium
GCACACCGCCGTATTCACCGACAGCGACGGCATAATCTATGAACAGCGTGAGGTGAAATACACGCAAAGCTACGGCACTCTGCCCGTCCCCCGTAAAAGCGGTTACACCTTTGACGGCTGGTATACCGCTCAGACCGGCGGAGCTCAGCTAAACGCAGCGTCGACCGTCACCTCGACTGAGGACGAGACGATCTACGCGCACTGGGTCGCCAATGAATATCAGATAACATATGACAACCTTTTCAACCTGTACGAATGGCGGAACAATCCCAATTCATACCGCCTGAACACCACGGGCAACTCCATATCCGTCAACTGCGGACACGGCGAGCTGAGCGGCACCAACGGCACGATATCCGTCACGACCGAAGCGTCCGGGGTCTCCTCGACCGTCGACGTCCGCACCGCCTTCGGTGACGGCGACTCCTATTACAATATGCCGGTCTCACCGCACACGGAGTATGTGTTCTCATGTGATATAGCAGTTCAGAGGCAGGCTCAGTGGCTCATCTTTGTGCTTGACAGTTCGTATAAGCTGATACGCTCCGACACCGTAAACGGCAGTCAGAGCTTCTCACATTCGGCGGGCGTTCTCGTCTCAAATTATCCGACCAAGAGCCTGCATGAATCAAAGCGCTTTGTCACAACGGATCACGCGGCGTACATTCAAATAAGGTTCGGAAACGCCGGCTTTTATTCGCAGACCTCCGTCTTTTCAAACGTCCGCATAACCAAAAAGTGCTCCGCGCCCGACGACGTGACCTATCCTTCAGCCGGAAAGAGATACAGCTTCGGCTCCCCTGACTCGGCTCTTGCAGATCCGCAAAGCAGTCTGATGCACTTTGACGGCTGGTACACCGGCGAGAACGGCACGGGTCAAAGGATCACGAACGACAACTATTACCTGATATCCGAAAATACGTCTCTTTATTCAAAATGGCTGCCGCCCGTGCTGTCGTCCGATACGCTGAGAGTGGACTTCGGCGGCAGAATCATCTCCGGCTTTGCGCCGCAGTCGGCAAGTCTTGACAGCTTCCTGACCCTCTCCGACCCGACGTGCAGTATCGCATATCAGAAGCCCTTTGCCTGCGTCGGGACAGGCACGACCGTGACCGTTATGAGGCAAAGCGAGCCGTACGAGAGCTACACCGCCGTGCTGTACGGCGACCTGAACGGCGACGGAAAATGCGACGGTCAGGACGCGGTCCTGCTGAGCTGCCGCATAAGCGGCGCACTCACCGCGCAGCAGCTCGGCGAATTCTGCGAGACGGCGGCGGACTGCGACCACAGTCAGAGCCTTGACGACGCCGACTTTCAGCTCCTGATCGGCGCCGGTCTTATGGAAGCGGAGATAGACCAGACTCCGTGACATTTTCCCGGCAGGTCAAATATCTTGCTTTATTCCGAAAAATATGATATAATAAATTTACTAAATGAACTATACAGGAGGTCGATCCTATGCTGCACTCTTTTACACGTAATCACAACGATCTTTCAACCGAGGCGGGCTTTCAATTTGAATTCTACTGCGATTGCTGCGGCAACGGCTTTAAGAGCACGTTCAAAGAATCAAGCACCTACGGTCATCGCCAGAAATCCGAGAGGGCCGGTCGCCTCGCGTCAACCATAGGCGGCTTCCTCGGCGGCAAAGCCGGAGATCTCGGCTGGGCTCTGGAGCGCGGAAGCGATCTTTTGGGCGGCCGTTTCAGCGACCAGTCGCCTGCCTGGCGCAAGGAACAGGAAAAGGCGTTTGACGAGGCTCAGGAGGAGGTGCGCTCGCATTTCCGCAAGTGCCCCGCTTGCAACAAATGGGTCTGCGAGGACTGCTGGAACGAGGACGAGGGTCTGTGCACCGACTGCGCTCCGCGCGAGGCAAGCTATGTAGCTCAGGCGCGCAGCAAAGCCATGCAGCGCAACATTGACGAGGCCGCAGAATCCGCCACCGTATGGCAGGGAAAAATCGAGTCGCGCACCACAGTCTGCCCCAAGTGCGGCAAGCCCGCAGGCAACGGAAAATTCTGCAACAACTGCGGCGCTCCGCTCGGCACTCAGCGCTGTCCGAACTGCGGCGCAGAGGTCGCGCTCGGCCTGAAATTCTGCGGCGAATGCGGCTCACCCATGCAGCAGAGCGGCAAATGCCCGAGCTGCGGTTTTGAGAACGAGCCGGGCATGAAGTTCTGCGGCAGCTGCGGAACAAAGCTCTGATGAAGTACCGCGGCAATGCGGGCGGTAGAGAGACTGAGCTGGTCATTGAGCGCGAGGGTCTGCGTATTGGCAGAGAGTTCCTTGACTATGCCGACGTTTCAGAGCTCCGCCCGGTAAATCACAGGGTATTCATAGATACCGCATCGGGCAATCGGATCGAGATATCCATGCTCGGTTTCTCCTACGACGGATTTTGGAAGGAATTGACAGATTGCTACGGCAACCGCAGTATCGAGGCTCTCTTTATTGACGAGGAGCAGCAGATGCTCTGCGAGGGTGAATACGATATCCAGGGCGCAAAGGGGCGCGCGAATATCGCCCTGTATCCGGACTCGATATGTATACTCCCTCCCAACCGGCACGCCGTAAGGATCCCTCTGTGCTTCACACGGGAGCTGACGCCCGACGAGTATTCTTTCCGTATAGTCATGGAGTCCGGCGCAACCTATACGATCGGCAAAATGGGTTATGACACCAAACCCTTTATTGAGCGTGCGACGCGCGCGGCGGCTGCGGTCAAGAGTGCCAGAGCGCAGGCTCTGGGGCAAACGGCGTTGGCAGAACCGTTCACGGAAAAGGGTCTGTTCCGCACCGGGGATACAGGGAACTGCTGGAACGCCGCCGTCAACGGCAGCGTGTGCGCTCTGGAATTCTTCACAGGTGAGGACACTGCGACATATCTGTACCGTTTTTCGGAATCGGGAGAGACCTTCCTTGCCAATCTGCGTGAAGCGACGGAGGCCATGGGAATACACCGGGAGATAATCTATCTGCCGGACGATCAGATAGCCGCCAAACCGCTTTACCGTATGGCGGTCGATCGCTCCGAAGCCGTGCGATATCTGCGCGCCCGTTCCGACGGCCGCCTTATCCACAGCGCGAACCATGCCACACGTCTCAGAGAATACCTGGATCTTTGAAATACTTTATATTGTTATAACAAAAGGGGCTGTTCATTTGCGAACAACCCCTTTGATTTTTTATGTTACTCAATTCCCTGCGAGCTGAAGCTCATCGGCGTGAGCCTTCATGCCTTCAATGACTATTCCGGCGGCTTCGCGTATCTCCATGCCGAGCATCTCGCAGCCCTTCAGGATAAGCTCGCGGTCACAGCCTGCGGCAAACTTTTTGTCCTTCCATTTTTTCATAAAGCTTTTCAGCTCCATGTCAACTATGCCGGTGGGGCGCATCCTTGCCGCCGCCTGAACTATACCTGTCAGCTCATCGACCGTGAACAGGCTCTTTTCCATATCCGAGATCGGCTCAACTTCCGTGCAGATCCCGTAGCCGTGGGAAAGTATCGCGCGGATATCCTCCTCCGGCACGCCAAGCTCGCGCAGAGGCTCCCGGGTATGCTTCAAATGCTCCTCGGGATATTTCTCATAATCATAGTCGTGCAGCCAACCGACCGCCGCCCAATGCTCCCTGTCCGCGCCGAAGTGATCCGCCATAGCCTCCATAGCCGCAGAAACGTTCGCCGCATGGAGCAGCAGATTCTCCGCCTTAACCATAGTTGCATTTATCTCTTTTGCCTTTTCAAGTGTCAGTTTTTCCATTTGTATTCCTCCTCATAATTCTGTAATTATTATCTTTTTCAGCGCGATAAGCCGTAAAAAAATCTGAATATCAATCTCCGAACGCCTCTTATGACGAGCCATACCCCGACACCTATCAACGGAGCCAACCAAAGCGGACGGGAAAAGACGTAAAGAATTATGCCGGAAACCAGCGTGGCGGGGATTATCACAGACAGAGCGTAAATAAAGTACGACACCGAGAATATGGTTCTGCCTATCTTTTCATTTTTCAGATCCTCATTACTGTCTTTCATGCTGTCACATCCGTTCTCCGTCGTCAGGCTTTTATGTGTCGAAGGTACAGAAATACAGCGTCTGACTGTCCGCGTCATATACGGCGAATGTCAGATTGAACGAGGGTCTGTTCAGCAGATCGGCGTCGCTGTATCGGTCTTTTGAATCGTTGTGCCTGTCATAGAAATAGTAGTACCCGTTTTCGATTTTCGGGATCTGCGAATCACTGTTGTAATACTGATAAACAAAGGTTTCCAGATTATCCGAAAAAGGCATGGCGCGCCACTTGTCCGACGCGGCTATCTTTTCCGCAGTCGAAGCGTCACTGTAACGAACCTTTATCAGCGATCGACCGTCATAGTGTATGCCGCCGTGCGTATCCTCAGAAAAGATTATATCGCCGCCTCTCAGATCGACTCCTCCGACGTCCGCGAGCGCACGTTTGTCTGCGCCCGAACAGCCGAACAGGCTCAGCATCAGCGCGATAATCAGCAAAATTCCTACTACCCGTTTCATTTGAGACACCTCACTTTTTATTCATTCGTCATTTTTTCTTCAGAGCCGTCATCGCCGCGTAATGCAGCACGTTAAACTGCTCCGCCGCTGTATTCCGGAGCATGGCTTTATGCTCCTTTTCCCACTCGCGGATCTCAGCTTCCGACAGCGCGGCACCGATCCCTCTGCAGGTTTTCATCCTGCCGTGCCAGCTCTCCCTTGTAAAAGGCACCTGAATATCATATTCCTCATGAAACGCCGGTTCAAAATACTCATAGGCGATATCGGTGACCTGAATGGACCTCCTCGTCTCGCCCGCGCCTGTCCATGACGGGTTGTACTTCAGAACCAGATTTTCGCTCGAATATGCTATCGGATCCTCAAACGGCAGCCATTCCATGCTCAGCAGAAGCAGCACCCCCGAGTCCTTGAGTATCTTTGAGATCACGGGGATAACCTTTTCATAATCAAAGTACCAAAAGCACTGGCAGGCGGTCACCACATCAAAGCTTTTCTCGGGAAAGTCGATATCCTCCGCCGCCCTCACCTGATATGAGATGCTCATGCCGGCGGCTTCGGAGAGCTTTTTTGCCTGAGCTATCTGCTCGGCGGAGATGTCCGCGCCCGTCCATTCCGCGCCGAAGCGGTACATATTTCTCGGCAGAACTCCCGTTCCGGTGCCGATATCCAAAACTCTCTGCCCGCTCACGCACAAGCCCCTGTCCGCTATTTTCCGATAAAAGATCTCGGGATATATATCCCGATATTTTGCGTAATCCGACGACGTTTTGCCAAAGTCAAATTCCCTGCCGCCGTCTATATTATCTGCCTGCACAAGACCACCTGCTAATCTATATCGAAGCTCTCGGTTTTGAGATCCCTATAATACCTTCCGTGTGACGCGGTGAATTTTAAAACGCAGTAATCCGGATCGGTGACTCCGCCTTTATAGAACATCGTGTCCCCTTTTTTCCAGATCATATTCTTGCTCTCCTGATCGGTCAGCACTTCCATTTCTCCTATCAGCATAACACCGATATATTTAAACAGTCCTTTATGATAAAAATATATACAGGCCTTTGGATTTTTTTGGTATTGACTTACCCTCACCGACGAGGTGTTGGTGGAAAACCAGAAGGTTTTTAACCCGACGCGCTTCCTCGGCTTCAGCATCGCTTTCACGTTGGGATAGCTTTCATCATCGACAGAGCAAATAAAGCTGACGCTCTGCCTGCCGATGAATTTTTCGATTTTTTCAAGTTCCATGGCTTAACTCCCTTTTCCGTATTAAACCTTGCAAATCCCATTATATCATTTCATATCAAAAAAATAAAGCCTCTGCATGGGAAAAATCGTTCTGACGAAAATATCCGCAGAACGCCGTTTTACCTTTTGTAATTGTTGAAAACAAAGGAATATGTGGTATAATATATTCCAACGCCGACCGCTTCGAGCTGTCGACAGTTTCAATCTTTTCAGCGGGGTTTTATTATGAAAACATTTTTATTCCAGGGCGATTCTGTTACGGACGCCGGAAGAGATCATGAAAATGATTATGATCTCGGGCCGGGCTATCCCTCCATGGTGGCTGAATATTTTGAGCAAAAATATCCCGGCAGGCTGAGATTTTTCAACACGGGTACAAGCGGCGACACGAGCGCAAATATATATGCGAGAATGGGCACCGATATCCTGAATATTGAACCGGATTACATGAGCCTCCTCGTCGGCTTCAATGATTATTCGCACCTGATAAACAACGGCGACGGCATACCCTCGCACCGTTATGAGCAGCTGCTGTGTATGCTTATCGAGGACGTGCGTCAGGCGCTTCCGCGGATAGAAATAATAATGCTGGAGCCATATGTTCTTAAAGGCTTGGCGACCGCGCCCAAGTGGGAGCTTCTCAATGAAGGGGTACGGAAAAACGCGTCGATCGCAAAAAGGACCGCTCAAAAATACGGTCTGCCCTTTATCCCTCTACAAAGCGTATTTGACAGTCTGTGCAGTGAAAAGCCTGCGGATTTCTGGCTGGCGGACGGCATACATCCCACGGAGCACGGACACAGAGTGATAGCCGATGAGCTGATAAAGCTTGCCGAAAGCATTTGCCTTAACCGGTAAAAACGGAGGAATACATATGTTCAAAAAGGAAAAAGATTTCAAGCAGGTTTATCTGACCGGGGGCAACGAAACCGTTTTCTGTTACAGGAGCGGTCTCTTGGTTTATGAAGAGGTTTTCAAGAACAATATGCTTGTCACCGGAGGCTTCAATTCAGCCGGCTATCCTTTGGACGTGCTGAACGGCTACCCCTCAAGGATAGACACGTCCAGCTTCTTTGAACCGTCGGTTTTCAACGTCGAGCTGGACGGTCGGAATATCGATTATGATCTGAGTTACGCCGATTTCAAAAGCGAGGAAAAGGACGGCGTTTTGAGATGCGAGCTGACTCTTAAAAGCAGCATCAAGCCCGTCAACATAAAAGTCCATACGGTTTTGGACGGCACCGATATGCTCACAAGATATCTGGAGATAGAAAATCTCTCGGACAAGCCGTTAGCCTTGAGCGGTCTTTCCATATTTTCCGCCTGTCTTGAGGATTTTGACACAGAGCATTTCACCTTGAAAACGCCATTCGATAAAATGTTCCGCGCAGGCTATATGCAGTCGGACAATTACGCCCGAGAGGGCGAGTTCGTTTGGCGCGATATCCCCGAAGGAAAGCACACACTCGATTTCTGTTTCTGCCGCGACAGGCACAGGCACCCTCTGCTATTTATAAACAACAAGCTCAAGGGGACGATATTTTTCTCTCAGATCGGCTGGAGCGCGGGCTGCAGCTATGTTTACGACTATTACCCGCAGCCGGAACGTCAGCACGCCGCAATGAGCCTGAAAGCCAAAATCACGTCGTACACGCCGATTACGGTGATAAAGCCGTTTGAGACTATAACGACCCCCGAATTCTATTTCGGCTTGATAACAGGCGGTTTGGACGACGCTGTCAACGAGATGCACAGCCATATCAGAAGGTCTGTTTTAACGACACGGCCCGGCGGTTCGGTCTGCGAGGTCATCGGAGCCATCGGACCCGAAAGCGATATGACCGTCGAAACCACCAAAACCTTCATGCGAAGGTTTGCCGAGCTCGGCGCGGAAATCTTTACCATTGACGCAGGCTGGTATGCGCCATTGGAAAATCCTGTGCGCTGGGGCGAAAACTGCGGCATCTACGTGCCTGACAAAGACAGATATCCCAACGGATTCAAGGAGATCGTTGACTATTGCCATTCCCTCGGTATGAAGCTTGCGCTGTGGATAGATATAGAAAATGCGGGTGAAAAATCAGGTCTGCGCGAGGCTCACCCCGACTGGTTCATAACCGACAGAGAGGGCAAAACAGTCGGGTCTCTCCTGGATCTTTCAAAGCCCGAGGTCTTTGACTGGGCGAAGAAAACAATAGCCGGAGTGCTGAAAGAGTACAAAATAGATATGCTTCGGGTCGACAACAACAACTACCCGAACAAGGGCGATTTTTCCGTTCGCGACTGCGGCACGGGGATTAGAGAGTGCACGTCGTTCAGAAGATATAACGAGATATACAGACTGTACCGCGAGCTCAGAGCGGAGCTGCCCGGTGTAATATTTGAGAATTGCGCGTCCGGCGGCGGAAGAACCGACCTGATGATGCTGAAAAACTTCGATCACACATGGGTGTCGGACTGCCAGCGGCCGCCGCACTCCTTTATGATAACAAACGGCATGACCATCGCTCTGCCTCCCGAAAGAGTGGACAGGCTTTTCGCCGGAATGGGCTGCCACGAATGGGGAAGCCTCGACGCGCACATGAGGAACACAATGCTCGGACACATGACCCTGAACGCGACAGCTCCGGCAACGGCGGACGATAATCCCGTTGCGGTCGATTTTGTCAAAAGAAGCGTGGCGATCTATAAAAACTTTATCAGACCATTTTTACCGACATCAAAAATCTATCATCACACGGCCGGGAGTGCAGGCGACCCGGATTCCAAGGTGTCGATAGTGGAGCTGGCGTCGCAGGACAGGACAAGAGCGGCGATAACTGTCATCACCTTATCAGCGGCGGAAGCCGAAAGGTACACGGTTTACCCGAGGGGTATCGACGTGTCGTTTGACTATAAGGTGACCTTTGACAATTACGGTGAGAGCTATATAGTCAAAGGCTGTGATCTGAGGCAAAACGGCATTGCCGCGACCGTCCCGGCCTCGCTGTCATCTGAGCTGATCCTGATAGAAAGGATCTGAGCAGAAGCTTTCAATGGCTCCAAAAAGGCCTCCACTTGAAGCAAGGGGAGGTGGCTCGCCGCAGGCGTGACGGAGGGGATTTTTAAGGAAATCATTCTGCAAAATCAAACGATCCCTCAGTCTTTTGCTTCGCAAAATCCGGCTCCCTTTACGCAAGTGAGCCACTGTCGGCAATCAGTAAATCCCACAAAAATCCGTGAACCTAAAAATGACCCACCTTGACTCTTTGTCAAGCGGGTCATTTTTCAGCTTGTAAGCTACAAATCCTTTTAGTTCTTCACGAATTATTGCGAACGTTTCGCAGCTCGTTAACAAATAAATATCCTCACCGGTCCGAGCAGTCCGCCGGATGCATAATTCCCGGCATACCTGAGCTCATCCTCAAAATACGGCGACAGCTCGTTGATACTGTATCTGTCAAAATAATCCGTATGGATATACCAATTCGCCGACGTATTGGTTACGATAACTTTAAGACGGTTTTTCTCACAAAGTACTCCGGCAGGTATCTTAAACCTGTACTCCGGCATGATCGCCGTGCCGAGAAAAACATCGTTGAGATAAACGCTCGCCGTGTGATGAACGCCGCCGAGGTTTATTTCACCTGCCCTGCCGGCATTTTCCGGCGCAAGGATAAACTCGGTTTCATATATTCCGCTGCCGGAATAGCCGCTCCCGACAAGGCTCTCCCAGTCGCCGAGAGGCGCCTCGATCATTTCACGGCTGTGCTCGGTTACGCAAAAGCCGTTTTCATCAAATCCAAGCTCACTGCATTTTGAAAATGAAAAACCACCAGTTAAGTCGATTACCTCTTTAAAATCGTCCGTTTCTTCTGCGGCAAAGGCTTCATCCGTCAGCAGAAGCACGGCGATCTCGCCAAGGCCGAGAGTTAAATCCAACATCCCTTTTTCGGTTTTTATCCTCCGCAAACCGCCGTCCGATAAATCAAGCAGATATCCATTCGTGCACGGCAAGGAGATACTGTATTCTCCGCTCCCGCCCGTTTCCCTGAAGAGGATATACAATTCACCGTTTTCAAACCTTCTGTGCATGGCGCGCAGTCCGTCGCCGACAACGCGGACGACTGGCTCGCAAGAGGAAATATCATATGACACTTTACCGCCTGCGGCCTCAAATCGCCGCAAAACGCTCCCGGTGTTTTCGGGAATACTTGCATTCTCGGGTATGATGATATGACGGTACACGGCGCTGCCTGCGTAAAGATATCCGCTGTTTACGCCGTCTGCGGACAGGATGATATCGTCATCGGCAATATCAAAATCGACCGTTATTTTTTCAAGCTCTCTTGCAAAAGAATCAAAAGACCGGGCAGCGGTATCTGCATTGAGTCTGCCCTGAATATCACCGACCGGGTAATAAAGAGCCGTGTCATAAACACGCTCGCCCAGCGCCGCAACGTAAGACAGCCGCTCGACATAGCGGTTAAAAACGGCAAGATGCCGATAATAAGGCTGAGAGTAAGTAAATACCGGCAGCTCCTGAGCCAAAAGCCGGCCTTTGCGCCCGAGGGGAAAATTAAACGGGTTGAAAATATTTATGCCGCGCACGGCCTGATAGCCGACGGTGTATCTCATCATGTCATATGTGAGTCCCGGTCCCGCCACGCCGAATATCTCGCTCATCGCACGGCGGACTCCGTTCTGAGCCGCGGCGGATGAGGCGTACCTCGGGAAAAAGCCGTTATATGCGTTAAAATCATCTTTTTCCGCAACGTGATTTTCCGGGCAGAGCTGACGGTGGATCACGTCAACGCCCGGTATATCAAAACAGCGCAGGGCGCGCATAAGGTCAAAATTTCCGCCACTGATACAGCCCGACGGACTGTGGTCAACATCCATGTGGCCGGTAAAGGCAATGCCGTTCTCATTCGCCCATTTTTTGCATACCGAAAGGTAGTTGTCGCAAAACATACGGCTGAGAAGATCGTACCATCGGCTGAGAATGTGCGCGGTCTCTGCAGTCGGCTTGACCTTGTTCGCAATCAGCGGCAAATACGGGATTATCGACTCGCCATAAATGCTTTCATACCGCTGCATAAGCTCCTTTGAAAAAGCGTTTGCAGGCGCCTTTGGCTCATCGGTAAACATTGCAAAAACTGTGCTGTCAAAGAGACTGCCGAGCTTTGATTTGTACTGTTCGTGGGTTGTTTTAATATAATACTCGGTCGCCGCCCTGTTGAGCAGATCGGGGTATCTGCCGCCCTCGCAGACGATACTGTACTCATAAACCGCGGAATCATCGCCGAATACAAATCCGTCTGCTATCATACCGACGTTATCAATAAAAGCCGCCAGCACCTCATCAGAGCTTTTATAAACGTCGCCCTTCTTAAAATCCTTCTTTATGCAATTCAGCGTACGGCAAGCATATTCGGGATGATCCTTCAGAACTCTGCCGCAGGCGCTGCCCGACGGCCATCCGCCCTCATCGTAGAGCCAGCATATCATACCGCACGATTCTGCCTTTCGGACGGCATAGGAGCACAGCTCAAAAAAACCGTCCGATAAATAATCCGGCTTCAGGTTCGTCGGCATACTCTCGGGGCGAAACTCCGCAGGCTCCGCAAGTATATAAAACGCCCTGATCCCGAGGGACTGCATCTCATCAAGCTGGGCGTCAATGATCTCCCGGCTACACTCATCGTTCCAGACCCAGACATATACCGGTGCAAATGAGACGTCAGGCTCAAAAAAGCTATCTTTATTGAAATAATTATCATTCATAATATCCTTCATAATCATACGTCGGGGTTATACTTGCCCTTCTTTTTGATAACATTGGCAAAGCATTTCAAGGAAACGACCATTATCAGATAAAGAGCGCTCAAAAGCAACGGATAAAACCTGATGCCTGCGGCTCTGCCGATAAAGCCCACCAGCAGCGGCGCGATCATAACGCCGATATAGGCAAAAGCGATCTGCGAGCCCATTATTGACTGGGACACGTCCTTGCCGAAATTGTGCGGCGTAAGGTGTATCATGTTGGGGTAGATCGACCCGTTGCCGAGACCTATCAGAAACAGCCCTATAACCGAAGCCAAACCGGGCAGCGGCAGCAGCATGATGACGATCGCAGGCGCAATTATAACGCAGCCAACCGCAATGCGCTTCCACGAGCCGAGTCTGCCGGACAGCAGACCCGACAGGAATCGCCCTATGGACATACCGGCATAATACAGCGTGAGCGCCAGCGCGCCGTCCTTGACCTCAAAGCCTTTATGCTCAACCAGATATGTGCTTCCCCAGACACCGCAGGCGTACTCGATCGCATTTGTCGCAAGCATTATGACCCACATCAGTCTCACGTCAGACCGGCGCGCCATCTGCAAAAGGGTGAGATCGACCGCCTTTTCATCCTCACCGCCCTGCCCCTGAGACGTCTTTTTCCACAAGGGCAGTGAGATCACAAGCAGCAGAGTTATCGCCGCCTGCACATAAAAAGCGTACCTGTAACCGCCGCGCCAGCCGACGTTTTTCAACGCCAGCGACATAAGATAAGGGCTGAGCGTAACGCCGACGCCGTAAAAGCAGTGCAGATAATTCATATGGTTTGCTTTAAAATTGAGCGCAACATAATTGTTAAGCCCCGAATCTATCGCCCCTGCGCCGAGGCCGAGCAGGATCGCAAGCGGTATCAGCTGCCAAAAGGCCTCCGCCCTTGAAAAACCGAATAACGCCGCCGCAGTCATCGCCGTGCTGAACGCGGTGACGCGGGACGTGCCGATTTTATTAAGGATCTTCGCGCTGAAAATGCTCGAAAGCACCGTGCACCCCGAAATCAGAAGAGTGATAACGCTGACCGCGTCAACGGGCACGCCGAGATCGGTATGGACGGCCGGCCACGCGGAGCCCAAAAGCGAATCCGGAACGCCGAGACCGATGAACGCAACGTAAATCACTACCAATAAAAAAGCCATAATACCTCCATGAATCGCGCTGAAAGCTTTAATGAATCAAATGATACTGCAATCACATTGCTGTAAATTACAGTAATTATATCATAAACTGCTCAAAAGTCAAAGTACGTTTTGGTTTGAATTTTTATCAAGTTTTGGTTTGGATATTTATAAAATAAACTTGAGTTTCTGCATGAAGTCCCCGGTTTGAGTTTGTAATGAAATTTCGCGGCCTTATAAAATAATTCACTTAGGCATATCGCTGTTCATCTGAAAATGACCATAAAATCGTTATGCCACACTCCAAAAAAAGCAGCCTTTTTCTATGTTTTCATGGAAAAAACTATTTACATCCCGGGTGATTTGCTATAAAATGAAGAGAAAACAATCCCAAAAAAGGAGTGCTTATGCGTTGTACTATTTGCTGCTGACGCTTTCTTTTCTGCTGTTCGGGGTAGGATTCCTCTGCAACGACCGCTATACCAAGGTTGCCGGAAGCGATACGGTTTCAACCGTTGTGTTTCTTATCCTTTCCAATTTGGCCGGCGTTTTGGTTATGCTCGTCATAAACCGCTTCCACGTCGAGTTTACTTTATTCACGCTTCTGTCGGCCGCTGTTGCCTCGCTGAACTTTATTCTCTATACCTTCTTTACACTCAAGTCCCTCACACACATCAATCTTTCGCTATATTCGGTCTTTGCCATGCTCGGCGGTATGATGCTCCCGTTTCTCGTTGGTCTTATCTTCTACCACGAGACTTTGACGCTCGGCAAGGGTGTTTGTGTGATTTTGATAATTGCCGCCCTGGCGCTGACGGTCAAACGTGACGGCCAACGCGGCGGAACGGTTTACTATATCGGTGTTTTCGTTTGCAACGGAATGTCAGGCGTTCTGACAAAGCTGTTTCTCGAAGCGCCTTACAAAAAAACGAGCGCCGAGAGTTATTCTATATGGATCGCTCTTATTACTCTGGCCGCCGCGCTGTGCGCGCTTCCTTTTTTACGCAAGAAGCTGCAAAAACTCGGCGCGAAAGCCGTTCTATGGAGCGTCGGCTGCGGAGGCGCCGGCCGTATCGGCAACTACTTGCTGGTGCTGGCGCTGGCCGTTCTGCCAGCCTC
The DNA here is from genome assembly GCA_017450135.1 of Clostridia bacterium. GTDB lineage: Bacteria > Bacillota > Clostridia > Oscillospirales > Acutalibacteraceae > CAG-488. The sequence continues at coordinate 13,835 of JAFSXA010000188.1, forward strand.
GGTGCAATACCCGTTCGTGACCGGCGGCACCATAATCGTTTCCACACTGCTCGGCTATGCCGTGGGTCAGCGTCCGTCGCGCCGTGAGCTTCTGGCAGTGGCACTTTCCTTCGTCGGAGTTCTTCTGCTCAGCCTGATATAAAGAATAAAACTGCACGCCCTTGATGATACGCATTGTACCAAAACAGGTGTGCAGTATGTCTGTTCGCACTATAATTGATACAATGTGACCCCCCTGATAAAAATGTGACCACTTTAAAAATGATACTTATTGTATGTAGAACTATTGTGTTCACAGCTGCTATAATTTTTGCGGCGGTGATTTTTTATGGACATACTTTATGTTTTTGGTTCTAATGTTAAAAAATACAGAACAAAGCTTGGCGTATCGCAGGAAAAATTTGCTGAAATGTGCGGATTGCACAGAACGTATATCAGCGCAATTGAGTGCTATCGTCGCAGCATTTCTCTTGAAAACATTCAACGTATAGCTGATGCGCTTGGTGTAGAGACTTACAAGCTGTTCATAGAGGAAAAGTAGTATGAGAAATTTGAGATGCTATTATTCCGCCTCGATTGAGCAGTTTTTGCATCAGTCAAACGAAGAAATTCTCGGCGTTATTCACGAGAATAATATATCTGCAGACACTACAATTCAGCAGAGCAACACTTGGGAAGAAGAAATCCGCATACTAAAAGACCAGCTTGCACACTTCGGTGAAGGCAGGGTGATTTTTGAATACACGATTCCGCGTATGGGCAAGCGTGTTGACGCGGTTGTTTTGTATAAAAACATCGTATTTCTTCTTGAATTCAAATGTGGCGATACCGAGTATCGCTCTTCCACTTATGACCAAGTTTATGACTACGCTCTTGATCTTCGCAATTTCCAAAAAGAAAGCCACGATAAATTGCTCGTGCCGATGATGATTTCAACGAAAGCCGAGGTAACGCCGATTGTTATAAATGAGGTTGAGCGTACTATCGAACCGTTGAAATGCAACTCTGAAAACATCAGGTCAGCTATTGCAATGGTTACGAGCCGTTATATTGAGTCTGCTTTTGATTATGAAGCGTGGGAAAACTCTGAATATATGCCGACACCGACCATTGTTGAAGCGGCGCAGGCACTCTATCGCGGACACAATGTGCATGATATCACCCGCAGCGATGCAGGCGCAGAAAACCTGACAGTCACCACTGATGAAATAAACAATATTATCGAATACAGCAAAGCAAATCGCCGTAAAGCGATTTGCTTCGTTACAGGTGTGCCCGGTGCCGGCAAAACCTTGGTCGGATTGAATATTGCAATTGAGCGGTCAGACGCACAAGCCGGCGAGCACGCTGTTTTCCTTTCGGGAAACTATCCGTTGGTTACAGTTTTACAGGAAGCGTTAGCGCGCGATAAGGTGTCGCAGGCGAAAGCAAACGGTGATAAACTAAACAAAACAACCGCGTTGCGTGAAACAAGCGCATTTATTCAGATTATTCACAAGTACCGTGATTCTTTTGTTGGCAACGATAATAAACCCGCAGAGCGTGTAGCTATTTTTGATGAAGCGCAGAGAGCGTGGACAAACGCCCAAATCGCCAACTTTATGAAAACAAAAAAGGGCGTTCCCGACTTTGATTATAGCGAGCCGGAATTCCTCATCAGCACAATGGACAGGCACGATGATTGGGCAGTTATCATTTGCCTTGTAGGTGGAGGTCAGGAAATCAACAGTGGTGAAGCGGGTTTGCCAGAGTGGTTTGATTCGCTTCGTCGCTCCTTCCCTGATTGGGATGTTTATGTAACACCTCAACTTAATGATACGGAGTATCGCAGAGATTATTCTTGGGACGATATGATTGCTGCGTTGCGAGTGATTGAGAATGAAAAATTACACCTTGCCACATCGGTCCGTTCTTTCAGAACGCCAGACCTTGCAGCACTTGTCAAGGCGATTCTGGATGTTGACACCGAAAATGCAAAGTTACTGTGCGAACGTATAAAGGACAAATATCCTATTGTAATAACTCGCGATTTAGCGAAGGCAAAAGATTGGGTGAAAGCGCATTGCCAGGGAACAACACGTTACGGTTTAATTGCTGCAAGCGGTGCGCTTCGTTTGAAGCCGGAAGGCATATTTGTTAAAAACGAGATTAGCGTTGCCAATTGGTTTTTGAATGGCAAAGACGATGTGCGCTCCAGCTATATGATGGAGGATGTTGTCACAGAATTTGATATTCAAGGGCTTGAACTTGATTACACATTGGTTGCGTGGGATGCGGATTTCCGATTCATAAACGGCGAATGGACATATAATCATTTCAGTGGTAGCAAATGGAACGTTGTCAGAAATGAAGATAATATTTTGTATCTCAAAAACGCTTATCGTGTTCTGTTGACGCGTGCGCGTCAGGGTATGGCTATCTTTATTCCCGAAGGCAGCGACACCGACCAAACCCGTGCAAGAGAGTTCTATGATGGAACATATAATTATTTGAAAGAAATAGGGATATTTGAAAAATAATAAAAAATGGCAAACATCGTTTTGCCATTTTTATTTAATTCGTTTGAATTCCAAATTTTGGAAATCCCATTTCCATTAAAATATTGTCAATCTTTTCAAAAACGGTTTGTTGTGCCATTTTTAAGCATAAATCTGTAGCTACTGTGTTATAATCTTCTGGTATTTCATCAAACTCAAATATAATATTCGCAGTAACAACTATTTCAATATCTTGTGCATCTACATCATTGATTTTTGCTTTAATAATAAACAATGCAGTTTTATTATCCTTATCATTAGGCGGCAGTATCCTTGACTTAGTTTCGATTTTTAATTGTAACGAATCTTTTTTTTCTACTTCTAATCTAAAACTAATATTGCTAAAAGTTGTTTTGAGAATTTTTGCACTATTCATTAATGTATAGCCACCTCCTGATATGTGTTACAACTAATCGATTTATTAAAACCATATCTATCTGCTTCGCTGTTAAAACTCCAATCTCTTTTTTCAAAAAACGACATCGGCATAACAATTACGGTTTCTTTTGTTTTCGTTGGTTCGAAATAACTATTTAAAATAGTTGCAATTTGTTGATTTAGTGTAACACCATTTTCTGAAGCAGTAATGTCGAGCTTTTTATGAAGTGAAGGATTGATTCTGATATTTAATGAACCTTTATATTCTTTGTCTGGCTCTTTTCCAAACTCTCTACATATTTCAATATAATTATCAATGCAAGATTTAAATGCCTCTTTAAGCTCGGAAAGATTACTGCCATGAAAATTTAGACTGTCTTTTATTCCGATAACTGAACCAACAAAACAACCATCAGCTTCACTAATTTCTATTTTAGCATGGTATCCATTATATTCAATTAAGTTTTTCATGTTTTCCTCCGTTCTGATTAGTTGTTCGCTTCACCAATATCTAACAAGAATTCTCTCACTTTTTGAATATGATACGCAAACAATTCATTACCTGGATGAGGCCCATCAAATATTAGTATCCTGCCAGTAGGAACATGATAATATTTTAATGCTGACCCTCGACCGCCACTTCCACATTGACAATTGCATTTTTTCATCAAAGTATTTAATTCTTGCTTTGTAAAATTTTTTGGTAAGGGATGTGCAAACAACTTTGATAATAGTTGTTCTTTTTTACTCAAATATGTGATCACCTCTTGCAACTGTTTTCTAGTTGCAATAATTGTAACATAAAAAAAAAGAATTTGCAACAGGTAATTAATAGTTTAGGCGTGATTTTTACTAATGTCAATAGAATATAGGGAAACAAAGTCATGTAGTCCAATAAAAAGTATATGAGATAATATGTAGAATATGCATCTTTCTATAGAATATACAAGCAATTGTAATAATAAGTTCATATTATTTTGTGAATTTTCTCGGAGTGCAAAGAATTCGCGCGGAGTGCATTTTTGCACAAAAACGGGTCAAAATTAAGGGATAAAAATGCCGTAAAAATACACTTTTTAACAGTCTGTTCACAAAGAGAAAACTCCTGAAACGCAGTAATATAGCCATTTTTATAAAGAAAAACGACTACTTGTATCAAAGTAGTCGTTCTATGGTGGCAGCGGAATAGGGATTTGAACCCCAACAAACAGAGTCAGAGTCTGTCGTGCTACCGTTACACCATTCCGCTAAACAGTGTAACTTATTATACACAGCGTTGTTTGGTTTGTCAAGACTTTTTGCAAAGATTATCTAAA